>JANXAX010000331.1 GCA_025062175.1 Anaerolineae bacterium
TGGTTTGGCACGAATTACGGTGCTAGTACAGTGAAGGGCTTTGCTATCACTCTCGCTCTGGGAGTGCTGGTCAACCTGTTCACAGCGATCATTGTCACCCGGACGTTTCTCCGCTTCGTGCTGCACCTAGCAGGAGAGGGACTGCGCCAGAAACGCTGGCTGCTGGGAACGTGAGCAAGCCTAAGCGGAGGAGCAAGTTCGGCACCGGCCAATAGGGAGGCATTATGTTCAATATCATCCAGCGCCGTTATCTCTACTTTGCCATTTCCGCGGCGATCATCATACCTGGCATCGTGGCCATGGTGATCTCAATCGCCCGTTTCGGCACTCCGCTGCGCTTGAGCATCGATTTTACTGGTGGCAGTATGATGGAGCTGCGCTTTGAAAAGCCGATCGAGCCCGGCACCGTGCGCGCGGTCTTCGTGGAGAACGGACTTGGTGACACCATCGTAACCACAGCGGGTGACGAACGGACCGCTTTGATTCGATGCAAGGTATTGGAAGAGGAACAAAAGGTTCAGTTACAAGCCGAGCTGCGGCAGCGCGTCGGCGACTTCGAGGAACTGCGTTATGAAATGGTGGGACCGACCGTAGGTGAGGAAGTCACACGTGCAGCTACGATCGCTGTGATCGCCGCCTCCGTCGTGATCGTATTCTTCATCTGGTGGGCGTTCCGGAAGGTGCCCAATTCCTTCCGCTATGGGATATGTGCCATCAGCGCTATGGCGCACGACGTGCTGGTCGCCACCGGGCTTTTCTCGATGGCCGGCTTGTTCTTCGGCTGGGAGGTGGATGCCCTTTTCCTGACCGCCTTGCTCACGGTGATTGGATTCTCGGTGCAAGATACCATTGTCGTGTACGATCGCATCCGCGAGAATGTGCCCAAGCGGCGCGGTGAAGATTATGAGACGATCGTCAACCGCAGTCTGCTAGAGACCTTGCATCGCTCTCTTGCCACACAGCTGAATGCCATCTTCGTGTTGACAGCCATCTTGTTCTTTGGCGGGGCGACGATCAAACAATTCGTCGTGGTGTTGTTGGTGGGCATGATCAGCGGCACCTATTCCTCCATCTTCAACGCGGTGCCGCTGTTAGTGGTGTGGAATAACGGCGAGGTCGGGAGGTTCTTGCGTCGTGTGTTCCGAGGGCCCTCCCGCGCGACGACATAGCAAGGGTCCGCGCCCGCCCTTCCGCCTGTCCGGACGGCAGTGGGATCGCTCCTTTCCGCGATAGGAAAGGGCAGCACATGGCCGCAGTGCCCTCTCTGTCCCGTTCCCTCGAGTATGCGCTTTTGGGCTTTCTTAACGAGCGGCCCATGCATGGCTACGACATATACCGCGAGCTGCATCGGCCAGATGGGATCGGAATCGTATGGCACATCACCCGCAGTCAGCTATACGCTCTATTGGTGAAGCTCGAGGAGCAAGGTTATATCTCTGTCTCTCTACAACCCCAGGAGAATCGCCCGACGCGCCGCATCTTTCACCTGACTGAAACGGGTAACGCAGCATTTACTTCCTGGGTGGTCACTCCTGTAGAACGTCCACGCGACATCCGTCTGGAGTTTTTAGTTAAACTGTACTTCGCACGTCGTGAGGGGACAGAAGCCGTTTTTCAGCTGGTGCGCGCTCAGCGCGTGCGCTGTCTGGAGTGGTTGGCAAACTACTCGGCGCGAGCCGAAGCATGTCGCATCACCTGTCCATTTGAGTGGCTGGTATGGCAATTCCGCATTGGCCAGGTCGAAGCTCAATTGAAATGGTTGGAACGTTGTATCCTTCACTCAAATGAGAAAAAGAACGCCAGCACAGAATAGAAAGAGGAGCGCCTGAATGGATGTCGAGATCATGTATCGTCCCTCATACTCTTTGGCATTGGTGCGACTTGCTCCCCACGAAGAGATTCGCGTGGAAGCTGGCTCGATGGTGAGCATGTCCGACGGAGTGAGCATCCAAACCCAAGCGACGGGTGGCTTGCTCAAGTCGTTGGCCCGCTCGATTGCCGGTGGTGAGAGCTTTTTCCAGAACGTCTTCCGAGCCCCGGCGGAGGGTGGGGAAATCACCCTGGCACCCGCACTTCCGGGTGACCTTGCGGTGCTCGAGCTGGAGGGCCAATCGATGCTGATTCAATCCGGCTCCTTTGTCGCGGCAGAGACCAGCTTGCGCATTGATACGACATGGGGTGGCGCACGCGCCTTTTTCGGCTCCGAGGGACTTTTTATGTTGCGCGTGTCCGGAAGCGGTAAAGTGATCGTTTCGGCTTATGGAGCGCTTCACCGCCGCGATCTATCACCTGGAGAACGATATACCGTGGATAGCGGACATCTGGTGGCATTTCCCGACCACATCGGGTTCAAAGTGCGCCCTGTCGGAGGCATCAAATCCACTTTCCTGAGCAAGGAAGGATTAGTAGTGGATCTGACGGGTCCAGGCCCGGTGTACATCCAGACACGCTCCATCGAGACTTTTCTGTCCTGGCTATTGCCCAAAATCTCATCCCGACGCGAGTAAATTCTCTGCTCGGAGTTATGATTTCAGGCGCTCAATGCGCAGGCGATAGACGGGCTCCGGCACCGCGCCGAAGCGGAATTTGTATTCCTCATCACCGCGCAGGAAATCCAGTCGCCGGCGACCCAGCCGGATGGCATGTTCGATGATCCGCGCATTCAGCACGATCCCGGGACTCAACCACGCGAAGCGTTCCGGATCATAGCCCGAATTGTAAACAAGGATCTCATTGCAATAGTCAAAACACATAAATGTGGCAGCCCGTTCTCCGTTAAACTCGATAAAATAAAGCTTCAGCCAACCTGCCTCGGCGAAGCTCCGGGATATGGCACGAAAGAAGGCCATCATTCTTTCATCCCAAAAATCCCGTTTTTCGGCAGTGCTTTTCTGATGCAATGCGATGAAGGATTCTATGTGTGCGGCGACCTCATCCGGCTGCTCCAGCACATACCAACGCACTTCGGCCGCCTCTTCAGCGCGGCGCAATTTGCGGCGTATTTCGTGGCGTTGCTTTTTGTCGAGGCTGGCCAGGTAAGCGTCCCATGATCCGGGCAGAGTGATCACCGGACACACGCTCTCTTGCGTCACGCTGCTGGCAAAGCCGGCCGCCTGTGCCAGAGTGGATAGCTGCGCGCAAGTGGGTGATGCCGCAGGGATGTTGCACAAGTTGAGCACCCCCCACGCCGGCATATCGGGGCCGCAGATAAAGTTCCACAGAGCGCGATAGACGACCTCAGCACAGGAACGATCCACGACTAAGTCGAGATAATCCGAAACATCCACACAACCTATAAATGAAACGCACTCCAGGCCCTCATCTGGACAGAACAGAGGGGCAATACCGAGCAGGCGGT
>JANXAX010000332.1 GCA_025062175.1 Anaerolineae bacterium
ACGCCGATATATGATTCACTGTTGGCCATCACGGCGTTCATCGTGGCTATGCCCTGATTCCAATCTATAAACACGGTGATGATAGCCGCTTGTGAGAGAAAAGTGGATGGTGCACTGGCGATGAGGAGATAGGGGAAGACACCCAGTGCCGGAGCAGCGAACGAAACTGCTAGGTAGGTCATGCGGCGACGAGAAGTGTGGGTCAGACAACGCTGACGCGCCTGGATCGTGTTATAAGCACCCCATATCACTGTAGCGAAGAAATAGGCGCTGAACAACCAGAACAAAGGCCCAGCGCGAAACTGGGTGAGGCCTGGACTGTGAATGCCATCGTGCACCAGCAGCGGTGTCCAGAAGGCCAGGGGAACCAATATGAAGCCCACAAGGTAGCCCCCGCGTACCGCCCAACGACGCAGGACAGACAGAGAGTTGGTTGTGCGCAACAAAGAGTCCGAAAAATGCAGATAGGCTGCGGGTGTAAAGGCGATGCCAATCCATTGCAGCCTCAGCCATGGCAGAGCGCTCTCCAATGAGGTGGTGGCGAAAAGGGCTGCGTCCCCGGTGTAGGTGATACATACACAGGCGATCAAGGCACTGAACGAGCGCGCCACCGAGCTGCGTAAGTTGTAAGTGAGAATATAGATCAGCAGGGAAAAGCTAAGAATGACAATCGCAATCGAGATTGCCCGGTTGAGCGCAGAGAGCAATGTGATAAGATTGATCGCCAGAGGTTGCATGTTCATCGACGCACCATACTACGGATGTCCGATTCGGAGGAAGAAGAAGACCGCGATGTCGCCGTTCGTATAGTAGCGATCATTGTATCCACAATAGACAAATCCGTGCTTCTGCCAGAAACGGATGGCCGGGTAATTTTTCGTCTGCGCCTCGGCCATGACACCGCCCAGTCCCCGTTCACTTGCCCAGACACGCGCTGAGCGCAACAGCATACTACCAATTCCTTGACGGCGGTGTTCCTTGTGCACGGCCAAATTACGGATCCAGGCGGTGTTGTGCCATGCCTGAACTGTCATGTCCAGGAACCCCAACACGGTGTCTGTCTCGTCTACCGCTACCAGGAAACACTCTTCCCGGCTCCAGTTCTCAAACAGCTCGTCCGGATGACGCGGATATTCCACCTTCATAGGCCGTGGCAGACGTATCAGGTCGAATCGCACCTCGACCGCACGGGCACTCCCTTGGGAGTGCATCTGCCACACATAATCAGTCAGGTATGATTTGTCCATTTCGTAACAGGCATTCAGATCAGCCAGCTGTGCTGTCCGTACCAACATAATGTGATTGTAATATTGAGCGTGAAGACGTGCAAAGGGTGCTGAGGGCCTCTTGCATGGAGAGGCGGTCGCCCTGCAGAAGACCGTCGCAACTCTAGAACTACTATCTCGATTCAATCCCAAACTTGAATACATCCCTGTGCACCAGAACATTGCCGTATGCCTCGTTTCAGTTTATACTGGGCGGGAAAGGGTCTCTTCATCACACAAAAGACCACATGGATGAGGAAAGCGACAGTGTCTGAGCTTCCGGAGAAGGTGATAAAGAGTCAGCCCATCTATGACGGGCGTATCGTGCGTTTCCGGGTGGACACGATCGAGCTGCCGGATGGACGTACAACCATTCGCGAAATCGTGAACACTCCAGGCGCCGTGACGATCCTTCCCCTCACCGAAGACCGTCGAGTGCGCATGGTGCGCCAGTACCGCTCTGCTGTGGGGGAATATCTACTTGAACTGCCCGCTGGCACACTCCGGCCAGGAGAGCCGCCGGAAGAGGCTGCTGTGCGGGAGCTAGCAGAGGAGACAGGCGATCGTGCAGCACGTTGGAGGTATCTGACCAGCTTTTACACCATGCCCGGGGTGTGCAACGAGATCATCCATCTCTTCCTCGCTACTGAGCTCGTTTCGGGGTCGACGAACCACGACCTGGACGAATCGATCGAGGTTGTCACGCTCCCAATAGAACAGGCATGGGAAATGATCCGAACCGGACAGATCCGCGATGCCAAAACGATCGTGGGATTACTTATGGCACGCATATTGGAGTGCGATGCGCCATAAAAACGGCATACGTGCACTGAGGTCACTTGTATCGATTGTTCTAACCCTGTGACAGAGAGGAAGAAGGTTGACATTGATAGAATTCGTGGAGGTGCCGGGCATCTCGGATAAAAGTGAGCTTACCATTGGCGTATTGGCTGATACCCATCTACCCTTTCGTCTCAAGCGATTGCCAACCCAATTGTTGACCATCTTTCGTGATGTCGATCTCATCCTCCATGCGGGAGATGTGGATCAAATGGAATACATCCGGCCGCTTGAAGCGATAGCCCCTCTGTATGCTGTGCGTGGTAATTTGCACTTCAAGCCGAATGAGTTAAGCCACGGGGGTATCGAGCTGCCGTTTGATCTGCATTTCTCTTTGCTCGGCCACCACATCGTGCTGAACCACGGGGGTTGGCCGCACTTTTGGGCATTGGCCAGTGATTGGCTTTGGGAAAAGCTGCTGGAACCCAGCTGCCAGAGGTCAAATGCGCGCATTGCGCGCCGTCTGCTACGCATGTATCCGGAGGCCGGGGTTATTATCTTCGGCCACACACACCAGCCTTATCGGGTATGGCACGGGAAAACGTTGCTGTTCAATCCCGGAGGTGTAGTCCCGTTTGATCGATTCAAGCCATCGGTGGGGCGTTTGATTCTAAAGCCAGATGAAGTGTTGGCTGAGCTGATTCCGCTGGACGAGGAGGGGTTGGATGCAAGTTAAAAGGCGCGGGGCATTGCCGCTGGTTACTGTCCTGCTTATTGCCATTGCAGTGCCTCGATCGGATACTCAAACACACCTCCTCGGGCGCTTCCGAGATACAGCACGACGCTGCCGTCGCTGTCTCGCCGCGCTGCGAAGGCCGATACAGCTCCGACTTCGGGAGGGGGTTGGAGCATATGCCAGGATGTACCGCCATCGTGTGTGCAGTAAAGTAGCCGCTGCCGGTCATAGGGTGAAAGAGACGCAGAAGGCTCCATTTCTTCCGATAGTGTTGTTAATAACACGCACACCACGTTTGCCGAGACCACTTCCAAATGGAACGCTCTGGTTGGAGGAATAGGCGCTGGCAGCCCACGACTGGCAAACTGCCACGTAGTGCCACCATCACTGGACCGGAACAGTCCGGCATAACCTGAATAGAGATAGATGGTGTTGTCTTGAGCGAAGTCCGGTGAAAAGGCGATCGCGCCGGCGGTGAGGGGTGCACTAGGTGGGTCGTGATCTTCCAACCGTGAAGGTACTGTCATAGAAATCGTTTGCCATTGTGGTGTTGTTGCACTCC
>JANXAX010000333.1 GCA_025062175.1 Anaerolineae bacterium
GCCCATCCCATATTGGTTGTTCTCAACCAGAAAGACGACAGGCAATTTCCACACAGCGGCCAAATTGAGCGATTCGTGAAAATAGCCGATGTTGGTCGAGCCCTCTCCGAACACGCACAATACTGCTTTGTCCTCTCCCTTGTAGCGAATGGCTAACCCGACACCGGTCGCCAGCGGCAGGTGTCCTCCGACGATGGCGTGGCCGCCCCAATAGTTGTGTTCGGCGCTGGCCAGGTGCATCGATCCTCCCTTGCCGCCGCTGACACCAGTGGCTTTGCCGAGCAGCTCGGCCATCACGCGTTTGGGATCGAGTCCGCGCGCGATTGCCCACCCATGATCCCGGTAGGCAGTCAACAGGTGATCGTCCGGTCGCAACGCCTTGCAGGCGCCGACCGCGATCGCTTCCTCGCCGATATAGAGGTGCAAGAAGCCACCAATCAGGCCCGCGGTATAGAGCTCTGCAGATTTCTCTTCCAGGCGACGAATGAGCACCATCTGGCGATACATCTCTAACAATTCCTCGCGCGATAATTCGTCCGGCATATCTACCTCCCAAGTTTTGTCTTGCTACTTCTCTGACCTCGGAACTACATAGTTTCTTGGACTTCGGCAAAAGCATAATCCAAGATTTCGAGCGCCTGTTCGATTTCGAGCTGCGAAACAATCAACGGGGGAGTGATGCGCACCACATTACCGTACAGGCCGCCCTTGCCGATCAACAGCCCCCGCTGGCGCGTTGCCTCAAACAGGTGCGCAATCTCGCGCACGGCTGGTTCCTTGGTACGGCGGTCCCGCACCATCTCAACTCCCTGCATCAAACCCTTGCCCCGGACATCGCCGATGACGGAATATTTCTCTTTGAGATTCTCCAGCCCGTTGCGTAGGATAGCGCCCATTCGTTCGACGTGCTGGGGCAGGTTTTCTTCTTCCATCACGGCGATCGTCGCTAGGGCGGCGGCGCAGGAGACGGGATTCCCTCCGAAGGTCGAGATTATCAGCCCTTTTAACTTGTCTGCCACTTCCGGGAGGGCGATCGTCGCGCCAAGTGGCGTCCCGTTGGCGATACCTTTGGCCATCGTCATGATGTCCGGTTCAACTCCCCAGTGTTGAATCCCGAACCAGAACTTGCCCGTACGCCCGAAACCGGTTTGAACCTCGTCGCAGATAAAGAGTCCACCATATTTGCGCACCGTCTCAACCACGATGCCAAAGTACTCCGGAGGGGGGGTGATAAAGCCTCCCACTCCCTGAATCGGCTCTGCTAGAAATGCAGCGATTCGCCCGGTGGTGACCGTCTTGATCACCTGTTCAACGTCCTCGGCACATGCCACGCCACACTGAGGATAGGAGGTCTTCAAGGGACACCGATAGCAGTACGGGTTCAGAGCGTGGTGAATGCCCAACACCTGTGTTCCGCCCACACGCCAGGAGGACTGTGCCGTCAAGGTGGTGGCGAGAGCCGAGCGACCACTGTAGCCATGGCGCAGCGCGATCACGTCTTGGCATCCGGTCGCTTCTCGTGCTAGCAACACAGCCGCTTCATTGGCTTCCGTGCCGCTGTTCCAGAAATACGATTTTTGGAGACGCCCAGGCGTGAGTGCGGCCAGCTTCTCGGCCAGCCGGACGTGGTTTTCATGGGGATATAGAGTGGATGTATGCACTAACGTGCTCACCTGCCGTTGGATGGCCTCGGTCACCTTGGGGTGACAATGCCCTACACTTACGGTCAGGATACCACCGAAGAAATCCAGATATCGGTTGCCCTCCACATCATAGAGATACATTCCTTCGCCGCGTGCCAGCGGCAATGGTTGTTGATAATAGTGAATGTGGACAGGCCACAAGAACTGTTTTTCTTTTTCGAGGATGGTATGCGTGTCCATAAAATCTCCTAAACCACTGAAAGTTTCTACCCGGTATAAGGCACGTGACTCATTCGATCGGGGGCATGCGCAGGGGCGTAGACAACTCCTTTGACGAACGCTTGCGCTCTGTATTGTACACCTTCATGCTCGAAGGTGAACTCCGTGGAGAGACGTTCTCCCAGGTTATGACGACGGGCATACTGATGGAATGGAGTGCTAGGATCGAGTGGGATCAGATGAGGCTTCGCCGCGCGAAGGACCGCCTTGTGCAAGGCAGCTTGGCGTTCTGCTTCATCCGGTGACTCGTTCCCGCCATTTGATCGATGAGGGCGAGCCAGCTGGAAGGTCAGACGGAAGGCAGTCCGCGTCCACAGACGCGGTGCATCCTCCAATCCCAGACCAAGCCCGACGACCGTCTCAGAGGGGTAACCCAGGTGATTCATGCGCACTTTGTACGTGCCCAGACAGCCGTACATCGCATAGTCGCCCCAATAACCGTCGATGGCGCCCTTTGTAGACACTTGGTCGCTGGCATCGGGACGTGCCACGATAAATGTGGCATTTTCGATGGGTTTCCCTTCGACATCGAGTGCTTTGACGAAGATATAGCCCGCTCCCACCACCTCGTCCTCGTCGTACCACTGCGCTTTCACCAGCTTCCAATAGGGGCCGCTTGTATCGGGTGCGGGCTCTAACCGGACGCCCAGATATTTAAGGCGGCAGTCCCAATTGCGCCCCAACTCCTGATGATAGGGAGGTTTTGTCCATTGAGGTGGCACGGGACCGTCCTGCCGCACTCTTGTGGGAAGGTCCTTGAGCATCTGCACCAGAGGAAGTTCTCCGCGCAGCCCGAATTGCCGGTCGAATTGGTGGGTAAACCAGGGGCCTTGATTTTCCGCCGGGGGCGCGTACACCCCGATGCGATAGGCAGCGATCAGCCATGGCATCGCGGCAAAGAAATAGTCTGGCACTTTTTGACCTAAAATCTCCCGATCACCCTGCATATACCGGAACATCTCCAGGTTCATCAGGCTGGCAGTCAGTGGAGTCGGTTTGGGATAGCGCGGGTCATCTCCGAAGGTGGTGCCGGCGCGTTGTCCCACATTGTAGCCGCCCTCGGTCATCATAATCGGAATGGAATGCCCCACTGCCCGAACAACCAAGTGGTTGACATATTCGAAGGCACGAAAGCATGTGCTGTCGGTCAGAATACTGGCATGCGGATTGGCCATCCGACGACGCGCCTCGTTGACAGCATCCACGCCCATCTCCCAGGCCCACATGCCACCGGCAGCTTCCCACTCTTCCTGTGTGATCGGCACGCCTTCGAGATTAACTGGATCGTTCGGGTACTCCAAGGGTCGACCCAAGCAGTAGTTATGGACGGCAGCCCATGCCCCGCCATCCAGGATGTCCCGCCGCCCGCGCTCGACGATCTTGGCAAACGGATCTTGTTGAGAGC
>JANXAX010000334.1 GCA_025062175.1 Anaerolineae bacterium
GGGAACATCGCGCTCCGGGAGCATCTGGACGAGGAGCGCACGCAGGGCGCGCCCGGCCAGGACGAGCGCGGCCAACATCCCCTTTGCGGCTACACCGATGGCATGCCCGACCTGGGGTGCGAAGATGGGCATCTTCGAGGCAACCGTGCGCGAGACCGCGCGGATGGGCGCCTCCTCTCTCCGCTCGATGGCCACCAACAGCGCAGTGCAGTCTTCACCGATCACCAGCTCGCCCAAGGCGGCGAGGGCGTCTTCCATATCCTGATGGACCACCGCCGCGGCCACGTCCCGAGCGGTGACCAGGGCGCTGAAGCGGCTGTCGCCCAGCACCAGCATGTCACCCGGCCGGACGGCGGTGTGGAAGAAAAGCGGCCCAGACTGTTCTCCTGAGGATAGAGCGTCCGCAACCCGCTCCGGAAAGCGTCGCACCTCATCCCCGTGCACTCGGAAAGCGACCACGCGCCCGACGCTGGCCAGGAACACCTCTTCCTCGCGCACGACCATTGCGATCATCCCAAGGGGCACCGCGGAGAGGGGCTGCACGCGTTCCGCGGTCAACAAAGCACGCCGCAAGCTGGCAATCACCCCACCGGGGGAACGATAGTACGCATCGCGGAGTGTCGTCGCCAGCGCTTGACACGTCTGCGCAGCGGTCGAGGATGGCGTCTCAGTCTGAGGCAGGTCGACTAGGATGAACAGGTCCCCTTTGGCAAACGCGCGGAGGGCAGCTGGCTCGCTGACCGCCAGCACCTGGGGAGACTCGCCGACCCACTCGCCGCCGACCCAGCTGACCACGCCCATCACCGTTTTCGTCTGGCCGCTCATCTCGCGTGCTCCTGTCCTTTTGCCATCTGCGCTCGACCTGCGCAGTCAAAATCACCTGCGGTGGACCCAGCCTCGCAATGTTTCAGCTCCCAGGCCCCCTCGCCACGGCGCACCCCGATGCGCCCTGCTTATTGGACAGATCCCACAGCAGGATGCCCTGGTGACGGGACATCCGTCTCAGCGGGCCACTACTCCCATTCCACGGTCGCGGGCGGCTTGCTGCTGATGTCGTAGACGACGCGGTTGACGCCCTTGACCTCGTTCACGATGCGGTTGCTGACACGTGCCAGCAGCTCCTCGGGTAGGCGCGCCCAGTCGGCGGTCATAAAGTCCTCGGTGGTGACGGCGCGCAAGGCGACGACACTGGCATAGGTGCGTGCATCCCCCATCACGCCCACCGTCTGCACCGGCAAGAGCACGGCAAATGCCTGGGCGGTGCGCTCGTACCAACCGCTCGCCCACAGCTCCTCGATGAAAATGGCGTCGGCGTGGCGCAGGGTCTCCAGACGCTCCCGGGTCACCTCGCCCAAGATGCGCACCGCCAGGCCCGGACCGGGGAAGGGATGCCGCCAGACAAGCTGGCGCGGCAACCCCAGTGCTTCCCCGACGCGGCGCACCTCGTCCTTGAAGAGATAGCGCAGCGGTTCGATGAGCTGGAAGCGCATGTCGGGTGGCAAGCCGCCCACATTGTGATGGGTCTTGATCTTGGCGGCTACAGCGCGGTCCGGCGCGGTCGATTCGATCACATCCGGATAAAGTGTACCCTGCGCCAGGAAGTCTACCCCGCCCAGCCGCGCCGCCTCCGCCTCGAAGACGCGGATGAAACGCGCGCCGATGCGCTGGCGCTTGACCTCCGGATCGGTGACACCCTGCAGGTCGGCGAGGAACTGCGCGCTGGCGTCGACGGCGATGAGGCGCATGCCCAGGTGATCGCGAAAGGTGGCCACCACTTCTTCCGGTTCGCCCTGGCGCAGCAGGCCGGTGTTGACGAAGATGCAGGTCAGCCGGCCGCCGACCGCACGGTGGACGAGCGTCGCCGTCACTGCCGAGTCGACGCCGCCGGAAAGGGCGCAGAGCACCTGACCAGCGCCAACGCGGGCGCGGATGCTCTGCACCGCTTCTTCGATGAAATTGCCAGGCGTCCAACCCCCCGCGCACCCGCAGATGTCGTAAAGGAAGGCGCGGATGATTTGCATGCCCTGCGGGGTGTGCACCACTTCGGGATGGAACTGCAACCCATAGCGGTGGCGCTGGAGATCGCCCATGGCGGCGATGGGGCTGTTGGCGGACCGGGCGAGCACTTCAAAACCGGGGGGCAATTGGGTGATGCGGTCGCCATGACTCATCCACACGGCCAACGTATCCCCTGCCAGCGCACGGGCGTCGGCGAAAAGAGGATTGTCCACATCGGTCAGCTCGATCCGCGCCAGTCCATATTCACGCTGCGGCGCCGGGTCGACCCTGCCTCCCAAGTGATAAGCCAGCAATTGCATTCCATAGCAGATGCCCAACACCGGCCGACCGCTCTGCAGCACATAGTCGGGCAAGTGCGGCGCATCGGGGGCGTACACACTCGCCGGCCCACCGCTCAGAATGAAGCCCCGCGGTTGCAGGTGCATGACCTCCTCGGCCGGCGTGTGATAGGGCACTAGTTCGCAGTAGACAGCCGCCTCGCGCACTCGCCGGGCGATCAGCTGACTGTACTGCGAGCCAAAATCGAGGATGACGATGGTTTCGCGGGCCACCATAGACACTTATGCAAACTCGATATCATCGTCGTGCATCGCTGTGATGACAACCAGCGCATAGATGGGCACGCGGAGATAGGCCAGCGCTGCGCGCCCATGTTCAAATGCCTTCTCGATCACCACGCCGATGCCCTTGATCTCGGCGCCGGCCTGCAATGCCAGCTGCGCGAGGGCGTGGATCGTCTGGCCGCGCGCCAGAAAGTCGTCGACGATGAGCACCCGGTCTTGCGGGCCGAGGAACTCAGGCGAGACCATCAGGTGTACCATTTCGCCCTTGGTGTGCGAGGGCGCGGTGGCGACATAGGCGTTCGCGGGCATGGTGACCGGCCGGGTCTTGCGCGCGTAGACCACCGGCACACCCAACGCCAGCGCCGTGGTCAGCGCGGGAGCGATGCCCGATATCTCGGCGGTGAGCACCTTGTTGATCCCCATGCCGCCGAAATGCGCCGCCAGGGCGCCGCCCACGGCCAGCATAAAAGGGGCATCGACCTGATGGTTGAGGAAGCTGTCGACCTTGAGAATACCATTGCCCAGGTTTTTGCCCTCGCGGAGGATGCGTTGTTTCAGCGCTTCCATGGGCGCTTGTTGCTCCTGTATCGGGTCGCTGTGGTGTGGCAATCGAGAAAGTCTGTAACTCGAAGGGGTATTATACCACCACATCGGCGTGGCAGGTCAACATGGCGCGCGCAGGTCATAGATGCCGTC
>JANXAX010000335.1 GCA_025062175.1 Anaerolineae bacterium
TCTCGGCCGTGTCACGGGCATTGTCGCCGTTGAGGTCCACGACAGCGATGTTGGCGCCCTCCTGCGCCAGCCGCAACGCGATGGCCCGGCCGATGCCCCGCCCGGCGCCGGTGATCACGGCCACTTGTCCTTCAACGCGCACGGTGTCTTTTTCCTCCTTCGTCCTTGAATGCCTGAGCAAAGGCGACCGGGAGAAGATCACCCGGGTGTGACGGAGACGACAATGAATCCCTCAGACCAACGCCTGGATAGCCGCCAACGTGCCGCAGGCGGTGGCTTTCATTTCAGGACGGATGCGCGAGATCAGCCCCGTCAGCACATCCTTGGGGCCGATCTCGATGCAATGTCCCACGCCCTGGGCCGCCATATAGGCGATCGATTCCACCCACCGCACTGAAGCGGTGAGCTGACGTACCATCTCCTCGCGGATTTCCTCGACACTTGCCAGGGGGCGTGCCGTCACATTCCCCACGACCGCCATCTGGGGCATCTGCAGGGGTGTATCCTGTACTGCCCGGCGGAACTCGTCCGCGATGCCGGCCATCAACGGTGAGTGCGAGGCGATGCTGACAGCGAGGCGGATCACCCGCCGCGCACCCGCCGCTTCGGCCAGCTGAATGGCTCGCTCCAACGCCTCGTTGTGGCCCGAGATCACCACCTGGCCCGGAGCGTTATAATTGGCGATCTGGACAATGCGGCCCGTTTCCGCACTGGCCTGGCGGCAGATCTCCTCGACGGTTTGGTCATCCAGCTTCAGCACGGCTGCCATGCCACCCGGATTCCGTTCACCCGCCAGCTTCATCAGACGGCCGCGTTCGCGCACCAGGCGCAACCCATCGCGGAAGGCGAGCGCGCCGCTTGCCACCAGGGCGCTGTACTCGCCGAGGCTGTGTCCGGCGAGGAAAGCCGGTTGGGCGGAGAAACCGGCACTCTGCAACGCGCGCAGGATGGCGATGCTGGTGGTGAAGATGGCGGGCTGGGTGTTGTAGGTATCCTGCAAGGCTTCTTCAGGCCCTTCAAAACACAACTGCGAGAGAGGAAATCCCAATATCGCATCCGCTTCGGCGAAAATTTCGCGCGCCGCAGCATAGGCCTGCGCCACATCGCGCCCCATCCCCACCACCTGGGAACCCTGCCCAGGAAATACCAGCGCGATTTTGTCCGTCAACGATTCGATTGCTCCTCTGGGCTCTGGCGAAAAATAGAATATGACCCCAGACAAATGGGAGCGGCTGATCGGAGTTCTTTCACTTTGGGGGCGAAGGGGGTTTCAGACCACGTCGCGCGTTGAGGCGACCGGCTGGTCACCCGTCCAAGCCGGCTTCCCTCTCCCATGGCAGGAGAGAGCCAGGGTGTAAAGGGGATAAAATCGCTCCCAGACGGTCGCAGCTCGGACAACCGTCGCCATTTTAGGCTGCTGCCATTCGCTCCCACACCGAAATGCATTTCCGGATCAAGGCGCTCCCCTTGCCTCTCTGGATCCGGCTTAAGTCTTCTTCTTTTTCTCTTTCTTCTCCACCACTTCCACGCCGCGGTAGGTGCCGCAATTCGGACATACGTGATAGGCAAGTTTCATCTCGTGACATTGCGGGCACGCGATGACGTTGTTGACTTGCAGGCGCAGATAATGCGCGCGTCTGCGATCACGGCGCAGCGGCGATACTTTCCGCTTCGGTAGAGCACCCACAGGCGAGAACTCCTTTCACTCTTCTGGACTATAACCTCGGCGCAAAAGCGCTATCCAGCGCACATCGATGGCCTCGGAGCGACAGTTGCACTCCGCCAGGTTGCGGTTCTGACCACAATAGGGGCATAAGCCCTTGCAGTCAGGACGACAGATCGGCGAGGTGGGCAAACTCAACCAGATGTCCTGACGCACCACTTCGCTCAGGTCCAGGATATGATGTTCGTCGATGAGCGTCGCGACATCTTGATCCGGTGGCAGGGACACCTTGATCCCCGTGACGATGTCAATCGTGGGGGTGAATTCTTCCTCCAACTCGAACTCGATGGGCAATTGGAACGCGCTCAAGCAGCGCATACAGGTGAGTTCCACCGTAGTGGCGAACGTGCCGCTCACCAACACCCCCATGCCAATCCGGAGAAAATGCACATGGCCGCGGAGCGGCGCCAGAAGGACGAGCTGGTCATCTAGTTCGGGGAACGGGATGTCAACCTCGTAGTCGCGGCTGGCCCCCGTCGCCTGCTTGAGCAGCTGGGCCACGTTAAATTGTAAAGCGCTAAGCGACCGAAAAAGAGTTTCTTGAGACATAGAAAACATTATAGAACTCAGAAATAGGGCTGTCAAAAAGATGGGGGGTGCGCGGAGGAGTATCTCAAGTCCAGCTATCATAATTATAAGAAGAAGACGACCGCTGGTACGGGCGGCCGGGCATCCCCACGCGCGCGGCGCGAGTTCATCCTGTCTGCGTCGACAGGCAGCCAGCCACAGACCCAGGTGGGCGACTCCCAGCGCTCCGGCTTGTGACCTCGCTGCCACCTCTCCCTGATGAGATGCACTCCGATTGGCGACGCCCTGTCACCGGCTACGCGGTGCTAGCACAGCGGCCGACGGCTCATATCGCCGCCGTGTCTCGAAGTACCTCCGATGATAGGCGGCAAAACGCTGCATCAGCTCGCTGGTCACATGCCCGACACAACCGTCTCCTATTCGGACACCGTCGATCTCCACCACTGGGATGATGTGCATGCTGGTGCTGGTGATGAAGAACTCCTTGTATCGATCCACCTCAGCGAGCCACAAGTCGCGCTCCCGCACCCGATACCCTGCTTCATTCGCCAGCCGCATGACAATGTCACGGGTGATCCCCGGCAGCACCTGGTCGCGCGGCGGAGTCAACAGTTCCCCTTGATACACCGCGAAAATGTTGCTGCGGGAGCCCTCGGTGAGCCTGCCAGCGGAGCACAGGATGGCTTCGTGGGCTCCGAGACATGTCGCGCGACGCCGTGCCAACACGTTGACCAGCGTGTTCAACGACTTGCAAGCAGGCATATGGCGGCGGCCTTCATAGGTCACCACCCGCACACCCTCCTGATAGTAGAGGGCCGGATAGCGCGGCAAGAGCTGGGGCAGCATCGCGATCAGTTTCTCCTCCCTCCCTTCGGAGAGCTCCAGCGCCAGCACACGCAGGAGACAATCGCCCGAAAGGTGCTCCAGCAAATCGCGCGCCCATTGCGCGATCTCCTCAACCGTCCAGGGAAGATCCAGGTCGATCATGGCGGCTGAGTCGA
>JANXAX010000336.1 GCA_025062175.1 Anaerolineae bacterium
ACGATGCAAAATGCGCACTCTCGTCTGCTTGTACGCTGGTTGTCGGTGATTGTTACGAGTCTCCTATTGGCAGCATTGCTGTCGCCCGGTTGTACACGGCCACGCCCACGTATCGCCGCAACCGGCACACCTCCTCTGCAACTAAGCCCGAGCCGGATGGGATCGCCCTCGCCGTCACCTTCAGTACCGACTGGGACGGTTGGTCAGGAAGAAGTCATCACCAGCAGTGCGTTGCTCATCGGTGACAGGCCGGATGTGGTGCCTGGTCAGGTTGTCCTCAAGCTTCAACTCCAGCCAGCATTACGGGCGCTGACAGCCGAACCGGGCGCGGACGGGATCATCGCCACCGGCGTTCAGAATATCGATCGCTTGAATCGGCAGTTCAGTGTCAAGAACTTTGAACCATTGCTCAAACCGCTTGCCGAAGCTTCTGGAGCGAGTGTCCGTTCGCTGGCTGAACGCCAGCCGGCTCTCCTGGGTCTATATCTCGTCTCCTACGAGGCGGACGTCACGCCGGAGACGGTGGCCGCTGCTTATGCGAGCGAACCCAATGTGGTTTTCGCAGAGCCTAATTATTATGCCTATGCCAGCGACGTGCCTGCCAGGCCGTTCGCTTTCATTCCCAACGATCCCTACTTTGATCGACAATGGAATCTCCAAGCCATCCAGGCACCTCAGGCATGGGACTACGCCGGTGGCCAGGGAATCGTGGTGGCCGTGGTCGACTCCGGAGTGGCCTATGAGGACTTTGAGCACTACCGCCGCGCTCCTGACCTGGCCAATACGCTTTTCGTGGCGGGCTATGACTTTGTCAACAACGATCCTCACGCCAATGATGACTTTGGGCACGGGACTCACGTCGCCGGCACCATTGCCCAGAGCACTAACAACGGTCGCGGGGTCGCCGGCGTGGCATTCGGCGCTACGCTCATGCCAGTCAAGGTGCTGGATGCGCGTGGACAGGGCGGGTTTGACGCGGTGGCCCGCGGTGTGATCTTTGCCGCCGACCAAGGTGCACGAGTCATCAATCTGAGCCTCAGCGGGCGCAAACCTTCGCGTCTGCTGCAAGAGGCGATCCAGTACGCGGTGGATAAGGGCGCCTTGGTCGTCGCAGCGGCGGGGAACAGTGGCGGGGCTGTGGAATACCCGGCGGCATATGACCCAATCATCGCGGTGGGCGCGGTGGATTATCGCTTACAGCGTGCACGCTACAGCAATTTTGGCTCTCCGCTGGACCTGGTGGCACCAGGTGGGGATACGCGCACCGATGCCAATGGGGATGGCCTGCCGGATGGCATTCTTCAAGAAACCTTCCAGGGTGATCCGACACGCTTTGCCCTTCATAACATGGAAGGCACTTCGATGGCAGCTCCTCACGTCTCTGGAGTGGCAGCATTGCTGTTTGCCTTCAATCCCAGCGCCACGGCAGCGCAAGTGCGTCAGGTGCTCGAAGCGACCGCACGCGATTTAGGCACCCCTGGCTTCGACGAGAACTACGGTTATGGACTCGTGCAAGCGGCTGCCGCGTTGGCGGCGATGGGCGCCCAAGCGCCCACCGAGACACCACAGCCTTCTTCTCCGACCCCCTCTCCTACAGCCACAGCAGCGACCCCTTCGCCCGCACCGCCAACCGCAACGCACACTGCCACAGCGACACGTGTAATGGGCACCCCTTCCCCGGCAGCGACGGCCACTTTCACACCAACACGGCCGCCCGTCACCCCTTCACCTTCTCCGACAGACACCTCTACGCCGACACGGCTGATCGAAGCGCCTTCACCTTCTCCGACGAGCAGCCCCACGGCAACAGTGGCGGTATCCACCGCAACCCCAATCGTCTCGGGCGGTGAACAGCTCCTCATAAATGGGGGTTTCGAGACCGAAGGGGGATGGGTTTTCAACCAGACGCCCGTTCCGGCTGCTTACGCCACGGAGATTGTGCGCAGCGGCCGCCGCTCGGCGCGACTGGGCATCGTAAGCGGCCCGGATCTCTATAGCTATTCCTCGCTCTACCAAACTGTGACGATACCGGCCGAGGTGCGGCGTGCGCTCCTGCGTTATTGGACCTACCCGATCAGCCAAGATGTCTACCCTAACGACCTGCAGCTGGTGCTGATCCTGGAAAACTTCCGCATCGTCGCCATTGCAGATCAATCCCTCTCGAACGCCCGCCAATGGCTGCCTGGCAGCGTTGACCTGACACGTTTCGCTGGGCGCACGATCACGGTCTATTTTGGAGTTTACAACGGGGGTGGCACCGGCAGTGCCACCGCCATGTACCTGGATGACGTCGAACTGGTGATCGAACGTTAGATAAATGACGCCCGCGGGAATCCCTCTTCCGCGGGCGTCATCGGAGCACACTAGCAACAAAACTTCAACGACGGATATTGTAGAAGGCGCTCATCCCAGGATACAAAGCGCTCTCACCTAGCTCTTCCTCAATGCGCAACAGCTGATTATATTTGGCGACGCGGTCTGAGCGACAAGGTGCGCCGGTCTTGATCTGCCCCGTGTTCATCGCAACAGCCAGGTCGGCGATCGTGGTGTCCTCGGTCTCTCCCGAACGATGGCTTACCACCGCGGTCCAGCCGGCGCGATAGGCCGTTTGGATGGCCTCGAGCGTCTCGGTGAGCGTGCCAATCTGGTTCAACTTAATGAGAATGCTGTTGGCAGCGCCCAGCTCGATCGCCCTTTCCAGGCGGTCGACGTTGGTTACCAACAAATCATCGCCGACCACTTGCACGCGTTCGCCGATGGCCTCCGTCAGTGCCACCCAGCCGTCCCAGTCATCCTGCGCTAGCCCGTCCTCGAGCGAGATAATCGGATAACGCTCCACCCACTCTTGCCACAGCTGGACCATCTGGTCACTGGTCAGCGTCTTACCCTGAATGGGCAGATGGTATTTGCCATCTTCCCACAGCTCGGAGGCGGCCGGGTCAAGAGCCAGCATGATCTGCTCACCGGTCCGGTAGCCGGCTTTCTCGACCGCCTCCAGGATCACCTCGATGGCTTCCTCGTTGCCCTTCTTAAGGGCTGGCGCGAATCCGCCCTCGTCCCCCACACTGGTGTTATAGCCGCGATCCTTGAGCACCTTCTTGAGGGAATGATAAATCTCCGCACCCCAGCGCAGTGCTTCGGCAAAGTTCTGCGCTCCAACCGGCATGATCATGAACTCCTGAAAGTCGGTGCTTTGCCATCCGGTGTGGGCACCGCCATTCAGGATGTTCATCATCGGCACAG
>JANXAX010000337.1 GCA_025062175.1 Anaerolineae bacterium
GATCACCTATCTATGGCGGGATGCCGACGCTCTGGTCGCCGTCAGCAATGGGCTGCGCAGTCACGCGGAGAAAATTGCACCTGATATTCCAATCCAGGTGATCCCCAATGCGATCGATCTGAGCCAGTTTACCCCACCACGCCAGCGCGATGCGCAAGGCCCGGTGCGGCTTCTGTATGTGGGGCGCTTTACCGCTGCTAAAAGTGTGGAAACATTGATCGAAGCAGTGCATCTCTTGGCGCAGCGCGAGGTGAGCGATTTTGAATTAGAATTGGTGGGAGAGGGCGATCAACGCCCCAAGCTGGAACGCCTGGTAGCCGAGTATGGCCTGGCTCGGCGCGTCCGTTTTTGTGACTGGGTGCCACGCGAACGCATCGCCGATTATTACCGGCGTGCTGATATCTTTGCAACGGCAACGACTTGGGAGGGCATGCCCAACACGGTGCTGGAGGCGATGGCATGTGGCTTGCCCATCGTCGGTACGCAGGTGCCCGGCCTGCAGGAATTAGTCCAGGATACCGTCAACGGTTACCTGGTGCCGCCCCGAGATCCAGTTGCATTGGCTGATGCTTTGGCGTTGCTGATCGATAACGGCTATGAGCGGCGCCGGATGGGGCGTCAAAGCCGTCTCATGGCGGAGCGGCAATTTGCATGGGAATACATCGCAGCGCAATACGTTGAAGTCTATCACCAGGTGCTGGCTAGAAGTGGGAAGAACGTCTTATATTAGCCGCACAGTTGGCGGCCGTATCCGGATGGCGCGCCTGCTGATAGATCGAGAGTTGCTGTTCGATAATGAGGCCTCGGATGCCTAGTGCCCCATTGGGAAGGCTGCACTTTACAGTGCCCTCTTCTTTGCGATTGCGCCTCAGAAGTGGATCTTCCTTATGGTTGATGGGGATTCTGCTGGTTGCGTCCGCGCTGCGCCTGGCTTATGCCTGGCATAGTCACCCTTTCTTTGACGAGTATGTCACGATTTTGGCGGCGCGGGTCATCCTGGAGGGTGGTTTGCCTGTATTGCCATCGGGGCTTTTTTATGAACACGGGCTGTCATTCAGTTATCTGGATGTGCCTTGGGTGGGATTGGCCAGTTGGTTGGGGGATTATCATGCAGACGCACTGTTTTTGTTGGCGCGATTGCCGAGTGTGTTGATCGGTAGTGCGACTGTGTGGTTGGTTTACCGAGCGGGTATAAGCTGGTTCAGCGCCCGCACTGGCCTCCTCGCAGCGGCCTTAGTGGCCTTGGCTCCACAGGCAGTCGTGTGGGATGGCAGAGCGCGGATGTACAGTCTCGCTGCACTGTTAGCGGTCGGCTCGGCCATTTTGGTATATCACGGCAGTCGGGGTGCGGGAAATAGACATTTACGTTGGTTGGCGCTCTTCGTCCTGTTGCTGTTGTTGCTGACCCATTTTGGTGCCCTGATCGTGGTGCCACCGTTGGTGATTGGAGCGATTGTGGTAGCCTGGCTGACGCGCCCCCTGGATGGGCGTCCCTGGTTTCTGCGGATCGGTGTGGTGGCTGAGGTGCTGGCCTTGGGGGTTGTGTTGATGTTGGCGATGTTGGTGAAACGTCTCGGCCAGCCGCTCGGAGCTGCTCCCCTGAGCGATGTCGAAGCCGGAGATCTGGCACACGAGTTGTTTAACGTGGTCACTTATCAGGCCGGGCTAGTGCTCGACACCGAAAGTGCGATAAAGTTTTTGGCACGTGCATTCGGTGTGCCACACCATATCTGGCTGAGTATCGTGGCCATATGGGGAGGTGTGGCGATGCTGATCCTCAGGTTGTCGCATGGCAAACGCGATGCACCATATCCGACTCACTCTTACTCTTATCAAGCCCTTTACCTGTGGATCATCAGCGCGGTGCCTGTCCTGGAGATGATAACCCTACTGGAGTCGTGGCGGCGCAATCCGCGTTATCTAGTCATAATATTGCCGTGGTTCTATCTGGTAGCAGCAATGGGATGGGAAATGGCACTGCGGCTGCTCGCTGAGCGACGCGAACGGGGGGCAGGATACCGGCTGTTGCGTGTGGGCGGTTGGCTGGCGGTGGCGGCGTTGGTGTTGCTTCAGGCACACAGTGTGTGGCTCGATTTGCAAGTTGCTTTTCGCACGCCAGAGCCGGCTTATGAGCGAGCGTTCGCTCATGTCCGAGACTCTTGGCGAGATGGAGATGTGCTGATGACAATGAACACTCCTGGCGCAGCACTCTTAGTGGGGCGTGTCGATTATTTTGCGATCCAGGAAGATGCGGAACAGTTTCTTTTGCGCACCAGTTCAGCAGACCCCTCTCGTCCAGGAGAACAGGTTGACAGATGGATGGGAGCACCATGGCTGGGTTCAGTACATGGGTTGATGCGGGTGTTAGCTGAACACCCACGCGCCTGGTTTGTGAGCGATACGATTCGCCTGCCGGTCTATTATCGCGGTGATTGGCTGGCGGTGCTCAAAACCCAGATGCAGCTGGTGTGGTCGGATGATGAGGCGTTGGTGTTCGTGACTCGGCCGGAACGCCCGCCGTTGCCGATGGCACCAGCAGTAAAGATGGATGCCGTGTTCGGGGATGCGATCCACCTGCTGGGACATAGCACCGAGCGTGCGGAACAACCCACACCAGGTGGCCAGTATGCGATGACATTGTTCTGGCGGACGGATGCGCGTCAGAGAGTGGACTACACTGTCTTCGTCCATGTGCGCAACGTCGCAGGAACCACTGTGGCCCAACATGATGGACAACCGCTGGACGGTGATTACCCCACCAGCCGCTGGCGGCCAGGCGAGCTCGTGATCGACCCGCGTCGGATCACGTTGCCATCAGACTTGCCTGCGGGAGAATACGACGTTTGGGTGGGTGTGTACCGGTTGGACACGATGGAACGACTGCCTTTGAGAAACGATAGCTCTGGAGAGAACGCCTTGCTTTTGGACACTTTATTAATCCAATGAAAGCGCTCAACCCATCAAGATCCTGTTCTCGACCTGCGAAATCGATATCTTATCTGATCCTCGGATCCGCGGTAGGGCTGTTGTGGGTCGCTTTTCTGCTGCGTGCAGACCGGGTTGTGGCGCGCGTGTTTCATGTAGATGAGTATATCAGTATGTTGGCGGCTCAGATGACCGCCGTCAAGGGCGTGCCCGTACTGCCATCTGGCATCCTGTATCCACAAGGATTGTTGACTTCATATCTGGCGGCGCCTTTCGTCTGGTTGAGCATAGGGGTGCAGGAAGAACTGCTG
>JANXAX010000338.1 GCA_025062175.1 Anaerolineae bacterium
GTCGTTGTCGGAGAGGATGTCGGCCATCAGATAGGCGACCGCTGGCTCCAGCACCTGCTGCGTCTGCGGCTGGGTGTATTGCCAGAGGATGTTGCCCGCCGCGTCCTCCACGCGCAAGATGGACACCGGCTCGAGGGTGCGGTGGCCAGCACGTTGACGTTCGGGTGGCACCGGCTGGCCGGCCATCACGCCCATGTTGGCGATGACTCCGTAGGCATAGGCCATGTCGAGGGGTTTCACCTCGCCGCCGCCCAACGTCAGCGCCAGGCCGTAGAAGTCGCCGTTCAGCGTGGTGATGCCCATGCGGTGGGCGGTGTTGATCACGTTGCGCACGCCCGCCTGCTGCAGCACCCAAACCGCCGGGATGTTGTAGCTACATGCCAGCGCTTGGCGCAGGCGCACCGGGCCGTGGTACTTGCGGTCGTAGTTCTCCGGCACGTAGGGTGGATTGGGCGGGTCAGGGAAGGAACGGCGCACGTCCATCACCATCGTCGCCGGCGTGACCACCCGCTGGGCGAAGGCGGTGATGTAGTTGAACGGCTTGAAGGCCGAGCCGGGCTGGCGGCCTGGGTCGGCCACGCAGACGTTGACGTTGCCGTCGATCTCCTTGTTCCAGTAGTCCACGCTGCCCACCATGGCCAGGATCTCGCCTGTCTTGGGGCGCACCGCCACCACACAAGCGTTTGAGGCATTATGGCCGCCCTCGGTGAGCTTCTTGATGTGCGCGCGCGCGATGCGCTCCGCCTCGTTGTTCAGGTCGAGGTCAAGCGTGGTGTACACGCGCAGCCCACCGCGGTACACCAGATCGGTGCCGAACATCTGCTCCAACTGCTTGCGCACGTAGATGGAGAAGTGGGGTGCCCGGATGTCGAAGCGCTCCTGCACCGGCTTGACCACCAGCTGTTGGGCCAAGGCAGCGTTGGCCTCTTCCTGAGAGATGTAGCCGACGCGCACCATCGCCTCTAGCGCCAATTCCTGGCGCTTCTTCGCTTCCTCGGGGTTGTCGATGGGGTTGAGCGACGGATACTGCGGGATAGGTGCCAGCATCGCACATTCGGCCAGGCTCAGCGCGCTCGCCGGCTTCTGGAAATAGACCATCGCCGCGGCCTGGATGCCATAGGCCAGGTTGCCGTAGTGGTTGGTGTTCAGATACCATTCCAAGATCTGGCGCTTTTCGTAACGCCGGGTGATCTCAGCTGCCAGGATGACCTCTTTGATCTTGCGCGCATATGAGCGGCGCACCCGTTCTTCCGGGTCGATGATGATGTTCTTGATGAGCTGTTGCGTGATCGAGCTGCCGCCTTGGATGGCACCGCCGCGCAGGTTTTGGATCAGGGCGCGCAGCATGCCCATCAGGTCAAAGCCGGGGTTTTCCCAGAAGTTCTTGTCCTCCAGCGCGATGGTGGCATTGATGCAATGCGGGGAGATCTGGTCCAGCGTGACGTACTGGCGATCTCCCAAGCGAGGGTCGAAAATTTCGTAAAGCAGATGTTGACCAGTGCGGTCGTAGATCTTGGTGGTCTCGAAGTTTTGCTGCTGCGTTTCGATCGCGCGGGGATCCGGCAGGTCCTTGGCATAGTAGGCGTAGACGCCGAAGGCGGTGCCAGCCACGGTCAGGGCCACACTGCCGCTCACCATCAAGATGACAGCGGTGACGAGGATGACCAGACGCAACACCCAGCTCCACAGGGTGGGGCGATGACGGTTGCGCCGTGCCCGTGCCCGTTTGGCGACAATGACACGCTGAATTATGTCCATAACCGGTTGTCCTCACCTCCAAAAGCAATGCACCGGCCTGTCGCAGACCGGTGCCCACCCACAACCCCCTATGGGCCCTGCAGGGATCGAACCTGCGACCAACCGGTTATGAGCCGGCCGCTCTACCGCTGAGCTAAGGGCCCAGTCTCAGAGCGGGCAGCGGGAATCGAACCCGCATGACTAGCTTGGAAGGCTAGCGCTTTACCATTAAGCTATGCCCGCACGCCTGTCGCTGCATCTAATGCACCAGCTACAGGCCATAGCCAAAACGGCCAGCTCACCGGTGATAGGACGCGGTTCGTCACGCGGTGAGTGCACCTGCAGGACCGCTGGTCAGCTCTCGTACTGTCCATCACCCATGGCACTCAATATTATACCATTGTGAGCGTCGGTGCGCAAGCATGAAGAGCAATTTGGGGGTAGCCCCGATGATCTGAACTCCGCTTCTTCGCCAAAACAAATTGCCATCTTCTTGAGGGTATTGACAAGGTTGCTCTTTTGTGTTATATTTAAGATGAATATGATCAACAATCTCTATTACATCGGAGGCCAAAATGAAAAAGTGGTTAGCAGTCTCTCTCGCTCTGGTCTTGGTGTTCGCTCTGGCCAGCGTAGCCCTTGCGCAGGGGACAGAAAAAGCGCGTGTGCGCGTCGTCCATGCTTCCCCAGATGCCCCTGCAGTAGACGTTTGGGTCAACAACGCGAAGGCATTTGAAAATGCCCCCTTTAAGGGTATCACAGGCTACGCAGAGCTCAACCCAGGCACCTACAACGTCAAAGTAGTACCGGCTGGGGCTACCGAACCGGTCGTAATTGAGGCCAACCTGCCACTGACAGGTGGCAAAGACTACACAGTTGTCGCAGTCGGTCGGTTAGCCAACATTGAACCCTTGTTGCTCGAGGACGACAACAGGGCTCCGGCCGCTGGTAAGGCGCATGTGCGTTTCGTCCATGCCTCACCGGATGCACCCGCTGTGGACATCGCCGTTGCCGGTGGTGGCCCAGTGTTGTTCAGCAACATCGCCTTCAAGCAGGCCAGTCAGTATCTGCCCGTCGATGCAGGTACGTACAATCTAGAAGTTCGTCTGGCGGGGACTCAAACGGTCGCTTTGCGCGTGCCTGGTGTGACGCTCGAAGAGGGCACAGTCTACACCGTCTTTGCGATGGGCCTGGCAGGCGGTCAGCCTGCGTTGCAAGCGGTGCCCAGCGTGGATGCGCAGCATATGATGGTGTTACCTCAGACTGGAGCGGAATGCCCCAAAACGAAGTAAATCCACCCGAGCGGGCTGAGAGATCAGCGGAGATCATAGCAGCTCCTATCAAACACCTCTGAAAAGTGAAAAAGAAAATAGCTTCACAGAAGCCCTGGCAAAGATACCAGGGCTTCTGATTTTACCCTAGCGACACCAGAGGATGAATCGCTATCCTGGCTGCCCGTCTCCTCCGAAGGGCAACACCTGTGCCAGCAGCC
>JANXAX010000339.1 GCA_025062175.1 Anaerolineae bacterium
GGCTTCCACTGTTTCCAGTGGCACCTCCAATTGGCACAGCACCGCATCCGAGCGCGCGATGGCCGATTGAGCACGCTGTACGTCCTCTGGGGTGACCATATCGTTGGCACCCCGCGCCACTACGATGGTGTTCTCACCATGCACCAGCATGATGATGGCTACCCCGGTGGCTATGCCGGTCGCCTCTCCGAGATGGGTGAGATCAACGCCCTCCCGTGCCAGATTGCGACGGATTTGTGCGCCGAAGGCATCGTCCCCCACCTTGCCGATCAGGACCGACGATGCTCCGAGGCGCGCTGCGGCAACAGCTTGATTAGCCCCTTTGCCGCCCTGGGCATACACCGTGCGACCACCTAACAACGTCTCGCCCGCGGCCGGCAAACGCTCCAGGGCGATGATCAGATCCATGTTGACGCTGCCTGTCACCGTGATGTTGACCATTGGTTGCCTCGCCAGATACCTTGTGAATCTTGGCTATGCGCTTGGATACATGAGTCATTTTGGGGCGACAAGGTTCAAACCGAGCCGCGCGCATACGGACGACCTGCCGGTCGTCCGTACGGGTGACTTGACAACCGCTTCTTGACAGTCGCGGCTCGGATGTACGGTTGCCGTTCCGGGACGTCGCTTCCATTTCACCTGTGAAGTTTGAAATCCACCCTGATGCGCTTCAAAGTGGACGTGAAATGGCCCGGAAGGTCGCCCCCGCGGAGGCATTGCGTAGCTTCTATGCTCGATCTTTCACGACCACCTCTCCGCCTTCGATCTGCACCCAATCGCCGGTGTGGATTTGGCTGATATCCACTTGGTCCACCATCGGGATGTCGCTGATGATCGCACCGACGGCGACGATCGGGTCGCTTTCGCGATTGATGATCGCCGCGGGAGCACGGCCTGCCTTAGCGAGTCGATAAAGACTGTAACTGCCCACTGTGCTTCCCTTTCCGGTGGGGAAGACCAATATCCGACCGGCGATTTGCTCTCCCACCAGCGGATGACCCGGCTCGATCACGATGCCGGTATCGGCATCTACCATGCCGAAGAAGCTGATCGGCTCCGGCGATACCAAGGCGATGCCACTTGCCCTGCCGTGCTTGATCACCCGACCAGTCAAACGTTTCATCTTTCCACTTTTTCGTCCGCTTCTGCGATCCAGCGCCCTGTGACGGCCGCCTCGACACACGCCTCGGGCGAGCTAAAATGCACTGCCATTCCGGAGTGCGTGGGTGCGTAATAAGCGCCCTTGGCACACGGAGTGGCCATGCATCGAAATCCCAACCCCTGCATTGGCGCCACAACCAGGCAGGTGTCGGCTACCACGTGCCCTCCCAGCGCCTCGAAACGTTGCAGCAGGCCGTTGCGCGCCGCCTCGTCCCTGAGCGCGCGCGCCATCGTCACCCACAGTGGCACTTTGCACCGTCGTCCATTTAACAGACGCACAATTTCTTCTAATTCGGCCAGCGAGGCGTGGGGACAGCCGAACCACACCAGGTCGAGGGCAAATTGCTCACCTCGCTCGAGCGCTTGATACCCTGCCCGGAGATCGGTGACTGTGATGCGTTCTGCGCCGGGCGCGATGATATCCGGTTCATCGCTCTCCGGGGTGACCCCCTCAACGTGATACAGCGCCACAGCGCCGCTGGCCGCCATCGCTGCCCCCAGGGTTTTCAATAGGTCGAGTCCTGCCGGCCAGTTTAGCAGGCGTGTCGTATCCAGACCGCGCAAATAAGGTACACGATGGCGGGCCTGTTGCCCGACCAGAATGCCCAATACACCGAAATCGGAGAGGCTGCGCACCGGACAGCGCACTTCCACCACCAGCTGCGCGCGGCGGTTGACGTCCAAATGCAGGCCATACCGGGCGGTGCGCCCGACGATCGCAGCTGCCAGCGCGCTAGGGCCCCCTTCGCGATTGGTACGTGCGCCCAACACACTGTTGGCGAAGCTCACCGCACTCGATTCGGCCCACGCGACGTGCTCGCCGCGCGCTGGCACATTGCCCACCAGGTAAGGCGTGCACGTGCAGCTCGGCGGGATGCCCATTGCGGCGAATGCTTCGAGCACGCGTTGTTGCTTCGCGGCGAACGCGGCGTCGAAGCCGAGCTGACGCCAGTTGTGCAAATCCAGCCCAGCGGGATTGAGCGTGGTCGGAACCCGCACGCGTGCCCCTTGTGCCGCCCAGTCGCTCAGGAATTCCAGACCGGCTTCACCCAGATTCTTATAGCTCACCCCAGCGACCTGGGCACTGCTGATTTCCACCAGGTCCTCGGCCCCATAGATACGGCCCAAGGCGACGACGATCTCCATCGCCTTCTGCACCCCGCGCCCTTCAGCGCCTTCCAGTAAGGATTGCTCATACGGCGTCAGCTTCATAGCGCACCTTTTGAAAAGCGGCGCGGTCTGCTCCCCAGGGAATTGTGGCATCCAACCCCATTTTGGCTGTACGCGTCTTCTGACCGATGCGATGCGTCGCCGAAGGATCCAAGCTGCTGCCGGGTTGATCGGTCAGCACCACCAGGTCACGGTCTGCCTGGAAACGGGTGGCGATGGCCCATTCCACCTGATGGATGTCGAAGGGATCGATGTCCGTGTCCACTACAACCACGTGCTTGAGCGACCCATGCCCTTCAAACGCAGCATAGATCGCCTTGCGACCGTCATCTGCCGCTTGCTTGTCGATCTGCACCACGGCGTGTAACCAGCTCGTACCTCCCGGCGTGATGACCGCGTTGGTGCAACGGCACACGCGGTTGACCGCTGCGAGAATGGTGGGCTCTTTGGGAATGCCCATCAAATGTTTGTGCTCTAGTCCGCCGGGCAGCAGGGCGTGGAAGATGGGAGCGCGCCGATGGGTGATGCAGTCAATTTCGATGATAGGTCCGGGCCGCACAAAGTCCATCGTCTCGGTCAAATCGACGAAAGGACCCTCCGGTGCCGTCGCGTGGGTCAGGCGACCTTCCAAGACCACTTCACAGTGTGCCGGAACGTAAAGCGGCGCGGTGCGGCATGCCACCAGCGGGGTTTCCGCCAGCGCGTTCGCCACCTCCAGTTCGCTGACATCCGGCGGGGCGGACATCGCCGCTGCCAACAAGACATGTAAGGGATTGCCGACACAGATCGCCACGGGCACGTCCTCTTTGGCCTTGCGCCAGGCCAGATCCGTGCCACGGCCTTCCACGACACGGGTGGCAAAGCGGCGGTGGTCCAGCTGCATCAGGCG
>JANXAX010000033.1 GCA_025062175.1 Anaerolineae bacterium
ACGGCGCAAACGATGGATGAACTCCACCGACTTGAGTTGGCGTTCCAGTACATGGACGATAAAGCTGCGCAGATGGGACTCGATCTCTAAGTGTAGCTGCGCGTTTAGCCGCAAGGTGGCGACCTGCTCCCACGGTTCGCTCTGCATATACCGCAACACCTTTAACGCGGGCAGAGTCAACGGCGTTCCATGCTCCCCTTGTTCTTTGTGATGAGGGCAAAGTACGCCACCCATAGAGGGGCTGAAACAGTTGCCTTCCAGCCCAAGACGCTTTTGGCAGGCGACACAGAAGTACAGCTGGGGACGATAACCGGTCAGCCCCAGTGTGTGTAGCTCAAAAAAGCGCAACGCCAACAGCGGATCGCGCGCTGTGCACAGTCGCTCGAACGTGTTACGGGTCAAGTAGAACAGGGGAGCATTCTCGTCCTGTTCCTCGGTGAAACGGACGACCAGCTCGCCGACATAATAGGCCATGCTGGCACGTTCGAGGTCTTCGTGTAATCGCCGAAATGGTTCCAGAACCTCCGCCTGGGATACGATGTCAAACGTCGAACCACGTGCCACTAACAAGTTGACGTGGGTAAACAACTCTACGTGACCGGCCTTGCGACTGCTGATCTTGCGCACTCCCTTGGCCAATAGGCGCAGACGTCCCAGGTGTGGGGTGAAAACGTGGAGAAGACGGTCCGCTTCGCCGAACTCAGTGCGGTGCAAGATAAGAGCCTCCGTACGATACAGCCGTTCGCGTTCCATCACTCTCCTGCCCGCACACACGCGTTCCTAACCACGAGATCCACATACTCGACCTTGACCAGGTTCTTCGGTTCGACTTCCATCAATTCGAGCAGCTCGCCAATCAACCGCGCTTTGTACTCGGCATCGCGCGCCGACCATGTGCGGCTTTTGATCTCCAGGAAGTGCGAGTCGCCCGTCGGGGTGCTGAGTTTATCCAAGTTGACAGCGAAGTCGGTATCCCGGTACATAATGTGGAAGCGGTAGCGGTGTTTCACCACCTGTCGCTCCTCATTTGGCTTGAAGAACTCTCGATAAAAGCGCAGGCTGCGATTCGCAGGAGCGGTGTAGCGCGAGCGTGTTAGCACGACCGAATAATCGTACTCTTTCTCATACATAGGCAGCACCAGGGTGAGGCTATATTCGACACTTTGCACCTTGCCGTCTGCGTCCAAAACTTCGTCTTCGCGATAGCGCAGACGCCCCTGTTCATCTCCGCGGAACAGCATATAGGTGTCGTATTGATTGCGTCGTGAAGGGCGGTTGATGCCCAGATTCAGGCTTTCGATGCGTTCTTGCATCTGACGTATGTCGTCGAGACATACCTTGACTTGCACTTCGTATGTCTCTTGTGGCACGATGCCTACGCCGACTGCCAACAGCTTGGAGAGCAGATTTCCCTCACGGGCGATAAGGAAGGAGTCGATGCGCCGCGCAAATTGTTGTGCTTGTTCGTGAAGCGCTTCCTCATCCAGGGTCAGCAGGCGGCGTTCCCGCATCAACCATCGCCCGTTGACCATCAGATCACGCACATCGCTGCTCTTCGTAGCGTAAACCAATTGCGAGTAAATGGCCTCCGGGTCGCGGCGAAAGGCGGGGAGTTGATGCGTCTGATTTAATGTCACAACAGCAATGTCCGCGCGCTTGCCCTCCTCCAATGAGCCGGTCACGTGTCCTAAGTGTAGTGCCTTTGCTCCTTCAATGGTGGCCATGGCAAAGGCAATCGGCGCTGGCACTGCGACCGGATCCCCGAAACAACCCTTCGCCAGCAAAGCCGCCAGACGGGTTTCCTCGAACATATCGAGGTCGTTGTTCGAGGCAGGCCCATCGGTGCCGATGCCCACATGCAACCCCAGTTGAATCATCTTGGATACATCGGCGACGCCGCTCGCCAGCTTCAGGTTGCTGCTGGGGCAATGCACCAAGCCGGCGGCGTGTGTCCCTAAAATGTGCAGTTCGCGTTCCTCCAGATGGACGCAATGGATGGCGATCAGCCGAGTATCCAGCACGCCGTGTTGGGCGAGCCATAGGACGATTGGCTCCCCGTAGCGGGCACGCCAATCTTCTACCTCTTGACTGGTCTCGGCAACGTGAATTTGCAAGGGCACATCATATTGGAGTGCCAGGCGGACGGCGGCACGCAACAGCTCGGGGGTGACGGTGTACGCTGCATGGGGTGCAATGCCCGGCACAATCAGCGGATGCCCTTGCCACCGCTCGATAAAGATGCGTGCATACTCTAAGCTTTCCTCATAGCTGGTGGCATCCGGCGAGGGGAATTTCAGAATGGTTTCCGTGCAGATTGCGCGCATGCCGGCTTCTGCGGCAGCATAGGCAACCTCTTCTTCGTAGTAGTACATGTCGCAAAATGTGCTGACGCCGGAGCGGATCATCTCGGCACACGCCAGCAGGGTGCCGATCCGACAAAAATCGGCGCCCACAAACTCGCGCTCCACTGGCATCATGTAACCGTACAACCACACGTCCAGCCGCAAGTCATCGGCTAGCCCGCGCAACAGTGTCATAGGGGCGTGGGTATGTGCATTGACCAGCCCAGGGATGATGGCACATTCAGCACAATCCACTGTCTGGACTGCCTCGATGTGCTGTTCTAGCTCTGCCGTTGGGCCAACCGCCACAATGCGGTCGCCGCGCACGGCCACAGCGCCATCCAAGATTGTGCGGCGCGCCGCATCCATCGTCACCACGGTACCATGGGTTAATAACCAATCGGCTATATGCATACTACTCATAGGCCTCATTCAGAAATTATGCCACGCAGCGATTACAAAACAAGCCAGCAAGGTCGAAACCGCTGGCTTGTGCTCGAGAAACGCTTCGTGATTTGCCTGGGAGTGGGCTCACGCATCAGCGCCAGTCATCTTCATCTTCCTCATCTTCGTCGAACAGGTCTTCTTCCTCCTCTTCTTCCCACTCCAGCGGCTCTTCGTCGAGAATTTCCTCTTCTTCCTCCCACTCTTCATCGTCTTCAAGCATCGCATCCTCGATGCCTTCGTAAGTGAGGCATCCGCCTTCGGGGTCATAGGTGATCTGTTCGGAAGAGCAAATGCCGTCGTCCCAGTGAATACAGTCGCTTGCACGGCAGATGATCTTGGTCATTTTTTCTTTCCTCCAGGCTGAATATAGCAATCGGCGCTATTCGAGGCCGATCGGCAGAATCCTTTTCTTATGGGTTGACCGATTTCATTTCCCAAATGCTCAGAACAAACAAACCGGCCATAATCACCGCAGAAGCGACACACCAGATGCACACCGCCAGGATGACGAAGAGCTCCAAATAAGTCAAGTAAGCGGAGAACAGCACTCCCAAGAGCGAAAGGCCGAATACGGCAAGTGTGACATACGCTTCCAGATTCTCGCTGACATGGCGACGTGCGATCAACAATGCTAACAGGGCTATATAGGTGAGCAGTCCGAAAACAGCCACCGGGATGCCAAACATATTAGCATAGATGCTCTGGGCAACCAGATCGCATCCTTGCGAATCCCCACAGAGGACCGGGAGTTCGAACAAATGCGTGTAGCTCAGGTAGCCTGCTACACCGATACCGGCGCCAGCCAATGATACCATCAGCCACCAGCGCCAAGCGACAACAGGGGAGGCGGGTGGAACAGTTCTCGGTTTGGTAGAAATCTCCATATGCACGCTGTGCACCCCCTATTTCGAAAGCAAACTATCGAGCAATTGGCGCAGATCACCCTCCGACATCGCACCGACGTGTTTTTGATCGTTTAGAAACCATGTAGGTGTGCCGTCCACGCCGGCCTGTCGACCAGCGTCGAGATCGGCTTGTATCTGCGCAGCTTTCGCACGCGAGTCGAGACAACGGTTGAAAGCCTGAGTGTCGAGCCCTAGTTCTTGGGCATACGCTTTCAATCGAACCGTGGTATAAGCTGCTATACCCCCCCCGCGGCTGGCATAGAGGAGATCGTGATACTGCCAGAAGCTTGCCGGGCTCTGGTCCAGCGCGCATAACGATGCCTCGGCTGCCCGCACTGACTCTGGTGTTAGAAAAGCAAAATTGCGGAAGATGACCTGCAGCTTGCCCGTCTCAATGTAATCCTTGCTGATTGCCTCCAGCACATTCGCGAAGTCCGCACAATGTCCGCACAGAAAATCGGAATATAGCTCCAGCTTAAGAGGAGCTTCTGGCGCACCTTTATAGGGGCTGCCATCCTGAGTCACACCTGTTGGGTAAGTGAACACGACTCCAGCCGCGCGGCGCAACCGTGAACTGTTCAGAACGATCAACAATGCCACTGCAACCACTACGGCGCCTATTACGAGGGCGATCTGAGCCGTGGTAATACCTTGCCTGCGTTCGACCGGCCGGTGTCGCATCTGAGAGGGCCCCCCGCTTTTATTGCTCATTGTTTTCTCTCGTCTGGCCGACAATCGCTATGGATTTCGGAACCACCCCTTAGATCCGCGCTTAAGTTCATCGGGTAGGATCACCTGTCGTGTCTATTATCTTGGATGTCGCCTACACTCTTGTGGCGACCTTGGGTAAGAGGCATCCCTACCGCGCTGCTGCCACGGCGGGCGGATTTTACTCCCATCATGTCCGACACGCAAAATTGGCAAAAGCGCTATGGTTGTTTGGTCGCCGGTGGGAACGTGTCAAAGGGAATACGCGCTTCAACTGGTGCCTCAAAATCCAGAGGCACGATACGCACTTCATAACGGGCCGGTGGTGCCTGGAAGAGGTCAAAGCCCGGATGGTTCGGTTGTGCCTGGAGCTCTAGTTCAAAGCGGCCTTCCTGTTGTATTTTGCCACGCTGCGTCTCCGGGATGGCCCATTCCACAAGCTCTCCCTCACACCACAGCTCCGCCTGAATCGGTTGTCCTGGAGGCAAAGGCAATGCGCCCTCGATGCGGATCCGACCAGGCTTGATGGTCAGTCTCAAATCGCGCACCGGTATGAGGACACGGGTAGGTGTGGGCACTACCTCGGTTGGGCCGGCACCTGGAGCGTCTGTGGTCTTCGGCTCGACCACTGCGGGCGTGACAGGCGCGACTTCATCGGCGGTCGACGTCAAGAACTCCTCGGCCGGTGATGTCGGGGATATTTCGGCGGGCAGGGTTGGCATCTCGGTTCCCGCAGGCACCGCCATCGCTTCCGCAGCGGGCGACGGTTCAGCGGATACCACAGTTGCTTCGACCGAAGGCAATGGTGTAGGCGTCTCAGTGTCCGCAGGCACCGCCATCGCTTCCGCAGCGGGCGACGGTTCAGCGGATTGCACGGGTGCTGGGGATGGCGCAACCGGCGCTTCGGCGGGCATGACCGATGTCTTACCAGCCTTTGAGAGCGCAGGCGGCAAGGTAGCCTTCTCCTCAGAAGGCGAGGGTACTGCAGATATCTCAGCTGCCGGTGGCACTATCGCTCCGGTGATATGCGAAGGCTCAGAAGGGGTCACAACCTTTTCGCTTGGGAGCTGGGTTGTGGGCGTCTCCGTTGCGGCCGATGCCACCATTACTCCAACAGCGGGTGGAACAGTCCATGTTGGCTCAGGGGATGCAATGTCTTCAAGATGTTGTGGACTCATTTCCTCGGCGACGTGTGCCGCGCTCGGTACTTCAGTCTGCTGTGGCGATAGCCAAATCTCCGCAACACTTTCCTGTTCTGGTTGTATCACGAGCGGCGTGGGGGGAGGCGCTTCACCATATTCTTCCCCCCGTGCCTCTGGCAGTGGGATGGGAGACGCTGCGAGGGGTTCGCTTGGCCGACTCGGAATAGATGGTGTCAGCGTTGGCGCGGACGGAGACGGTTCGGCAGGCGGGCTGAGCACACCGTGCGCCATTGCAGGACTCGGCACAACCAGGGTGACCGTACGGGCGGCAGTTGGACTGGGTGTGGTGGTGGGAGCAGTGGGTATAACGTGAGTGATCGGCACTCGTGCGAGCGGCATTACGGCCCTGTAGGAGGTGAGTCGGTTGTACAGAAGAGCTCCTGCCAGCACGAAGAGGCACATCAATGCTGCCAGACCAGTGGCTAAACCTGGCATGCCGAAAAGCCAGCGCCACGGCGACGGCCTTGCCGGAGTGACCCACTCGGGTCGCAGGGTGAAAGGATGTGGTGGTGTGACGGCAGGCAACTGGTTCAGCAACCGCACCACGTGGCGCAAGGATTCTAAATCACGTCGGCACACCGGACAGCTGGACAGATGTCGCTCCACCCAGTAGCGCTCTCGATCATCGACCTGACCGTCCAAGTAGGCCGAAAGCAGTTGGGCAACCTCTTGGTGGAGCGAAAGGTCGGGGCTAGATGGTTTTCCCTTCTTCATCACACATGAGCTGACGATATTCATCAGGCAGAAGTTCCGGATGCGCGGCCAATAGATAGTCCCGCAGCTTGGCGCGCGCACGGCTCAGCCTGGATTTAACCGTCCCTAATGGAATGCCGGTGATCTCGGCGATTTCCTGATAGGTGAAACCTTGCACATCGGAAAGCACAATGATCGCGCGTTGGTCAGCCGGCAAACTAGCAATGCCACTCTGAATGAAATCGGCAAGCTCGCGGTTCATAATTTGCTCTTCTGGGCCGGCGTCTCCATGGCTCATCCAAGAAAAGTGTTCAGGATTTTCCTCCGCGTCCTCGCCGGTGGTCATTTCCTCCAGCGAGTGTGCCGGTCGACGACGCTGATAGCGCAGATGGTCGTAGCACATATTGGTCACAATCCGCAACAGCCAGCTCCTGAAGGAGCTGCTGCGCAGTGCACCGATATGTCTGAAGGCGGACAGGAACGCTTCCTGGCATACATCAGCGGCGGCATCCGCATCACCCATAATGCGATAGGCCACATTATAAGCAAGATTCTGATATGCCAGAACCAGACGGTTAAAAGCGCTCAGATCACCGCGCTGGGCTCGCGCGATCGTTTCCATCTCATCCATAAAATGACGCCTGTGTCCCATTTAAGGGACAGCCAGCCCGATTTGACGAACGCCCTTAAGTCACCTATACTCGATTGCGGTCTATGCCGGAGTGGCGGAACTGGCAGACGCGCACGACTCAAAATCGTGTGGGCTTGGCCCTTGTGGGTTCGATTCCCACCTCCGGCATTATTTTTCTTTAATGAAGACAAATCGAGTGCATTGGCTGCTGTTGCACTCAACAGGGTAGTCGCCTCAGCGCGACCGTGCACGATGTGAGCGGGGCTTCGCAAGCAGCTTACGTGTAAAACCGCAACGATTATAGTTTTGACCAACGGAGATGCGCAAACTACATCGCAAATTTCTCATTTTAATGGCTGGCGTTCCGGTCGGCTGCCTGGCGGGACTTCTCCTCGGCCTGTTTATTGGATGGCAGTTACTCCCTGTCGAATATGTGAATACCGAAATCAGCGACCTTGGCCCGAGTGACAAAGAAGATTACGTCCTCATGGTGGCAGCGGAGTACAGCGTCGATGGCGATGCCAACAAGGCGCTGGCACGACTGGATGAACTGGCGGTTGCTAATCCGGATCAATTTGTGGCGTATTTGGCGGAAAAATATGTGCAAGAGAGGCGTGGTCACAATGATCCGGACACGGTGAACCTGGTGCGGCTGGCCGATGCGCTGGGTGTCAGCAGTCCCATGATGTTGGAGTATGTGGCGACACCGACCCCGACGGCGACCTTTACCCCGCCACCAACGCACACCCCGACGTCAACTGCGACAGCAACCTATACGCCCGTGCCTACACCGACACCTGAGGTCACCCCAACCGAAACGCCTCAACCTACTCGGCCACCCCGTCCTACTCCCACGCCCGGTCCACCTACCGATACGCCGACCCCGACGCCGCCCCCAGTCGACTTCGTGGTCAAGGAGGCACGGATGTTGTCTATCTCCGAAAACGGTGGATGTCGCGGCCGCCACGAGGTCTCTATCTCTGTGCTTGATGTCAACGGGCAGCCCCTATTGGGAGCAGTGGTGACCGATCTGCCGGAGTTCGGCAACTTTCGGGTGGTGACTGGTCAGAAGAACGAACCCTTCTTCGACTGGGGTGTCAAGCTGGCTGAGATCGATTTATACAAGTCCAGCACGCGCCTGTTGGTGGCGGAGTATCCCGAAGGAAGACCTGTGACTAGCGAGGTGTCTCCTATTCTAAGCACCAATGATTGGGAAATCGGTATTCCGCTGTTGATCGAAAAGGGTTACTGCAGCAGTGAGGAGCAGTGTCGGCGTGATTGGAACAGTGGAGTGCCTGGTGTAGGCGCTAATGCATTGTGTTGGGGCCACTATTCCTGGTGGCTCGTCTTCCAGGCAACGCATCCGTTTTAGGATGCCAGTACGACATTGTGAAGAGCGACGAGCGGGTCTGGTGGATTGGCGGTTTTTTGGTTGGGCTGATGATCGGCATGAGCATGAGCCTGTTTTACACATGGGTGTTGGATCCGCCCACTTTGACTCTCGCGCCACCCTCTTCGCTTAATCCGCACGACAAAGAAATCTATATGGTGCTGGTTGCTGCTGCCTATATGGCGGATGGTGATGTGGCACGTGCCGAGCGTCGGTTGACGGCATTGAGGGAGGCCCACATAGGCGATACCCTGGTGGCGCTGGCTGAGCGGTACATCGCCGAAGAGCGTGACGCGCGTGAGGTGCGTGCCCTGGCGCAACTGGCCGATGCCCTTGGCCATACCTCGGCAGCGCTGCGCGTCTTCATCCCCACCCCCACTCTCACCTCTACGCCGAGTCCGACTGCAACATCTCTGCCGACCAATACCCCTACGGGATCGTCGGCGCCAACGCATACGCCGCCGGCAACACGCACGGCTACCTCTACCCGGCCACTCACTTTCACCCCGCCTCAAACGTCTATTCCCGTTCTGACGGAGGCATCTACTCCCACTGTGACCCCTACTGTTGGGCGCGGCCGGTTCCGGGTAGTGCAGTCGACACCCTTGTGCGATGCTCAGTCCGATGGAGTGTTGCGTATCTACGTGCGGGATTCAGACGGCGAAGGGATACCGGGTGTCCAGATCGCTGTGCGGTGGCCAGAGGGTGAAGATCGCTTCTACACCGGTTTTAAGCCCACAATTGATCCCGGTTACGCCGACTTTGAGATGCAGCCAGGCCAGGTGTATGAAGTACAGCTGGTGGACAAAAACAGCGATGTGGCTGATAATGTAGGAAGTGTCATGGAACAAACTTGCCCGGATCTTCCGGCGGACAAACGTCCTTCATGGCAGGTGGTCTTTCAGAGATGATGGGGAACGCGAGCTTGGACGAGAACTTGTTGCGGAATGTGCCATTGTTTTCGGGTTTGGATGCAGCAGAGCTGCACGCGTGGGCGCGGTGTGGACAGCTCGTGCACTATCACGCCGGTGAGCAGTTGTTTGCTAAAGGTGATGCCAGCAGCGCTTTCTATCTCATCCAGGAAGGATGGGTGCGCCTGACACCTGATTTAGAAGGCGCTCCGTTGGCGACGCTGGGACCGGGCAGCCTTGTAGGCGAAACAGAATTCTTCCAAGGTGTCCATCATTCCTTGTGCGCGATTGCAAATACCCCCGTACAAGTGTGGGTCTTTGAACAAGACGCTGTGCAGGCGGTGATCGACCAAAACCAGGCCATCGGTCTCAAACTAGGTCTGGCTCTGGGGATCGGAATCATGCACTACCGCCGGCATTTGCTGGAGCGACTGGGGCGTCTGCCCTTCTTGCGAATGCTAGAGAGTGAAGAGCAGCGCCGGGCCGTTGTGGAACGGTTGGCACCCCATTCCTACCGAGCTAACGAAGTGCTCTACCGTAGTGGTGATGCACCGAGTGGCATCTACATTGTCGAGAGCGGTATGGTGCGTCTCATAGATGACAACGGTGAAACCGCGGAAGTGCGCCCAGGCGAAGCGTTGGGCGTGCTCTCCGTTTTGGCCGGTAAACCCCATCCTGAAACTGCCCAAGCGATCACGCCGACGGTTGTCTGGCATCTTGGTCCGACAGAGTTCGCGCGCCTGGCTGATACCTACCCGCGACTGCGTTCCATGTTGGGACGTAACCTACGTGCGCCACTCAGCGCGGCTGACCGGGTGCGCGCTGTTGAGATGTTAAAGCGCATGCCCCTCTTCACCGATATAGAGCGTGTCCATCTGGATACGGTGGCTGCATGCCTGGTGCTGCGCTATGTGCCGGCTGGCGACGTCCTTTTCGCGCCGGGTGACCCTGGCGATGCAATGTATTTCATCGAGACAGGTCAGATAGAAATCCTCTCGACGGAATCCGATGACACACCACATATCCTGGCACGGCTGATCCCAGGGGACTACTTCGGCGAAATGGCACTTCTGACCGGCAAGTCGCGCACGGTGATGGCACGCGCGGCGCGACACACCAGTTTGTGGGCCTTGTATCGCGCCGACTTCGATGCCTTGCTGGTTAAATTACCTGTCTTGATGACGGCCCTGAGCCGTGCCCTGCGCGAACGCCTCTCCCAGGCCGCCGAGACAGCACTGCCCACCTATCTGCATCCGTTGGCATTTTCCAGTGGTTTGTCGCGTGTTGAGCTGAGTGCATTAAATGAAAAACTGGAGGCACAAAGTTTCCGCCGTGGTGAGGTTGTCTGCACAGAGGGTCAGCTGGGTGATAGAATGTATTTCGTTGCCTCCGGCCAGGTTGAGCTGAGTGTTGGCACTCCGCAAGGGAGGAAAGTGCTGCGCATCCTTGGGGAGGGGGATTTCTTTGGTGAGATAGCTCTCTTGACTGGACAACCCTACAAAGCGACTGCGCGCATGACCGCCGATGGCATGCTATGGGTGCTGCGCAAGTCGGATTTTGACACCCTCCTGTTCAAGTATCCCAATCTGGCTGCGGCGCTCAGCCGGATGCGCGATGAACACCAGGGCGAGGTTGTGCGCAAACCCGATGGCACTCCCCAACCTGCCAGTGTGTCCCCTGGGAGAGCGGGCGCATCCGCATCATCGGTGCGTGCGCCCAAGGCACCTGCATCTGAGGTATCACGCCCTGTGCCGTCCAGCTCACCATGTGGAACAGCGACACAACCGCCCTTACCACGTCCTGCGCCGGCTGGCCCAGCGCGCGGAGCGACAGCGCAGCCACCTCCACCCCATCTTGCGTCGGTCCGGTCGTCGCATCAGCCAATAACGCAGTCGCCCACACCAACACCTGCCACGCCTCTTTCTCAGGTACCAGGCGGTCCTTCGGGTGTGCCAACACAGAGATGGCCTGGACGACCGGCGCAGAGACCATCCGTCGCCCCTGACACGGTCCAGACGGCCTCAGCCCTGCCACGCGAGGCCACGAGGACCGCAGCACAGCCGAGCTCACGCGATCCCGCGAAGGTTAGAGCATCGGTGGTACGCTCGCCAGCTGCTCCATCGCCTGAGAGAGCACCAGCGACGCCGATCTCGCCTGAGGCAAAAAGGAGTGCATCGCCTCAGTCGCCTGGTGTGCCCGACTCCCGTTCGGTAGAAGTGGTGAGATCTCTGGAAACACAACAACGTTCTACTGCCACGATGGCAGGTGAGGCACCACCATCACATTCAGCGAACGTTCCGTCGCAAGGAGCCGTCAGGTCACTTGCTAGCACGGCGCGATTACTCCGGCAACCCAAGGTGGAAAGAACCAGTCGCCACGAGAGGATTAGAACCTCTCGCTTGGGCAAATTTATCGGAGCTGCGGCAGTCTGGTTTACCACGCGCAGTCGTCGCGTGAAAGTGGGATTGCTGCTTCTCTTGCTGCTGTTCGTTTGGCTGTGTATGGTCACTCTGCCCTCTATGTTGATCCACGAGCTTTCTGCGAATCTGAACGGCGGAGACGGCGCGGTTGGACAGGCCTATGCCCGTAATGGTGGCGAAGGGGGTGGAATCTCAGATACTCTGTTGCAGAGCGCGCCGGCCCAAGGCGTTGCGGCCGTGCTTCCCTTCCTGGAGACTGTCACACCCACACCAACTCATACACCTACGCCAACCGATACTCCGACTATCACCCCGACTCCTACCGGGACGCTCCTACCGACTTGGACGCCGACGCCGACCATCACCCCAACGCCCACACGTACCCCTTCTCCTACCCCACCACCGGCCACGCCGACGCCACGTCCCAGGGTACGCGCCACACGTGCCCCTACCGATACCCCGACGCCGCTGCCAACTCCAACGCCAGACGTTGATTACATTATCACCAGTGTGCGCCAGCTGACACCATGTGAGAACGAGGGGAAACATCACATCTTCGTGCACGTGATCGATCAGTTCGGCAACGGTATAGATGGAGTGCCGATCAAGATCTGTTGGGGCCCAAGTGACAAAGATTGTGCCCGTCCGTTGACGGAGACCAAATCGCGTGGTAAGGGATGGGTGGAGTTTGCGATGTTCAAAGGCACCTATAATGTGCGCGTGGACGGCGCCAAGAGCATGGTTGCAAGTGGCATCACCCCTGATTACCAGCTCGATGAAATGTGCCCTGAGACCGGCAATCCGGTGGCCAACTCGCGCTATCATGCCTCGTTTGAGGTGATCTTTCAGAAGATCCGTTGAGTGTGTCTCTGCTGGTCTCTATATGATCAACATAGCGTCTCCAAAAGAGTAGAATCGGTATCCCGCAGCGACTGCGACCTGATAGGCGTGACGTGTCCGTTCGTACCCGGCGAAGGCGCTGACTAACATCAACAGGCTGGAACGTGGAAGATGGAAGTTAGTGATAAGAGCATCCACAGCGCGGAATCGGAAACCGGGATAAATGAACAGGTCTGTGGGGCCCTCGAACGCTGCGATCGGGTGCCAGCCGACACTTAGGTGAGCGTCAGCAAGTTCCCCACTCTGGGCGCTGATGTCTCGCAATGGAGCGGTGATCCCCGCGGCACGCAGCGCGGCAGTTTCCAACGTGCGTACGACGGTGGTGCCCACTGCGACGACACGTCCTCCGTTGAGGCGCGCTTGGTTGATCAGCTGAGCCGTTTCGGCGGATACACTCGCCCACTCGGAATGAAGGGTGTGCTCGGCTACATGTTCGACGGTCACTGGCTTGAAGGTGTCCAGACCGATGTGTAAGGTGACGCGGGCTAGAAGTACCCCCTGAGCACGCAGCTTTGCCAGTAATTCAGGGGTAAAATGCAAGCCGGCGGTGGGCGCTGCCGCAGATCCCTCGACGCGACCGTAAACCGTTTGATAGCGCTCGGGATCCTGGAGTGGCAGCCGGATATAAGGTGGCAATGGGGTATGGCCTATGTCTCGCAGTAAGGGAGCAATCGGGGTGTCAAACTCCAAAATCCGTCGTGAACCCTCCAGCTCCTCTACGACACGTGCCTGCAGGTGGGCGTCCCCCCGATGGATCAACAGATAGCTGCCCTTTCGGATGCGCTTGCCTCCCACCAGTGCTTCCCAACGCGTCTCGTCCAACTGCCGCAGCAACAGGATTTCCACCTGTCCACCGCTCGGCTTGTGGGCGAAAAGGCGCGCCGGGATCACCCGGGTGTCGTTAACCACCAACACATCTCCCGGGTGCAAATAATAGGGCAGATCGCGAAAGATGCGATGCTCAATGTGTCCACTCCGGCGGTGCACAACCATGAGTCGGGCGGCATCGCGCGGCTCAATGGGAGTCTGCGCGATGCGCTCGGGTGGCAGCTCGTAATCGAAATCGCTGGTCTTCCAAATCTTGCCGCTCATCGTACACCAGTCTCAGACCATTCCCGGTCTCGAGATAACCTTATCATAAAGTGACCCGCGATACCAATTTAAATCGACATACAACTACTAAATATACCCCCGAGAGGGTTTCAAAATACAACTAAGGGGTATTTACAGCGTCCGACATAGGTGATATGATGAAGTTAGAGGTGGAGTCTTCGAAGAGAGCGCGAGAGCATGCAGGTCCACGCATTCCGTCCCGATTTAAGCCAATTGGGACTTGATTTTGGCCTTGGCACGCGCGTGGATAGTCACTCTCGTGAGTGGTGATTTGTGGTATGAT
>JANXAX010000340.1 GCA_025062175.1 Anaerolineae bacterium
GCGGTGAGGTGGTAGACAGCTTGAGGCTGGCCGATGAGGCAGTGCAACAATTGCAGTTCTTGGATACTGATCCGCGCGTTTTGGCCTACGCGATCCGCAACCGTGGATTAGCCCGTGCCACCGCGGGGGATATGGTGGCTGCTTTGGAGGATTTGCGCGTCGCGTTGGAGATTTATGAGAAAATCGACGACACATATCACATTGGGCTGTGCCACCACGATATAGGTGTCTGCCTGTGCCGGCGCGGAAACATTGGCGCTGCGGAGTACCACTTCCAACAAGCGATTCGCATTTGGGAGAAGCTGGACAGCCCGAGTAATTTAGCTAACACGCTCAACAGTTTGGGAGTGTCACTATACGCAGTAGGACGTCTCGAGGAGGCATTGCGACGCCTGGAGGAGAGCTTGAGCGTCGCGCAACGTGCCCACGCCACGCGGCGAGTCGCGTTTGCCTTGGCAAGCATCGGGGATGTTCACCTGGAACGTCGCGCCTATGATGCCGCGTTAGAGGCCTATGCGATGTCTACAGCCTGGGCGCGTGAGATCGGTGTGCGTTCCTTGGAGGTGTATAACCTGATCAAGACAGCCGAGGTGTTGTACTATCAGTCCGATCTCGGCGAAGCGCTCCGGTTAGTGATTCGGGCGCGTGAAATCGCCTCCGAAGCCGGTTTCAACTTCGAACAGGGGTTGGCATGCGCACTGCAGGCCAGAATCCTAGTACGCCAAGGGGAGTATGCGACCAGCTTCCAGCTCTTTCAGGTGGCGCTGGAGCATTTCACCCGCAATGATGTCCTGGAACAAGCCCGGGTATACTTGTGGTGGGCTCATACCCTGCTGATGGATCTGCGGCCTCAGGCCGCGTCCGAGAAACTTCAAGAGGCGATCAAATTGGCTATAGGGATGGGAGATTTGATCGCCGGATTGGCGTCCACAGTGGCGGAGATCCGTCCACTATTGTTACACGTGGTGCATCGCGGAGATACTCCTTTGGGTCTGCGTAGCAATGTTCAGCTACTTCTATCCCATGATCGCGAAGGTACAACGGCTAGGCCCGGCTTACAGGTGTTCCTGTTGGGCACTCCGACACTGGTTGTGGAAGGGAAGCGCAAGCTTTTCAGTCAGCGCGGTCGTGTGCGTCGCATGCCGGAATTTCTAGCCTACCTGTTAGTACGCACCCGACAGGGCGGCTGTCGCTGGTATGAGGCGAGCGACGCGATTTGGCCAGATGTTGATACCGACAAGGCTTCTATCCTCTTTCATCAAACAGTGAAACGGCTGCGTGACAGTGTGTTCGGCTCTTATGACTATATCATTGTGCAGGACGACTACTATCAGATCAACCCGCAATATCTTGAGTGGTGTGATGTCTGGGCGTTCGAACAGCTTTATGAGCGCGCGCTCAAAGCACCTACAGAACAGGCACTCGAGCTTCTCCTGGAGCTCATCGGACTGTATCGAGGTGAATTCCTGGCCGGCTTCGAGGTTGGGGATTGGGGTGCTGCCTATCGTGCCACGTGTGAGAATCGGTTGATGCAATGTCTCAGGCTGGCCGGGGAACAGCTGCTCAGGCAAGGCGCTCCTCAAGAGGCATTACGCATTGTAAGTAAAGGGTTGGCCCTCGATTTCTTCCAGGAAGAGCTCCACCACATTGTGCTTCGGGCTTATGCCCAGCTGGGGCTGTTCGATCAGCTGACAAGCCATTACGCTGAACTAGAGCAAACTTTTAAACGAGAGCTGGGATACCCTCCTGATCTTTCGACCGTTCGCCTCTACCAGGAGCTCATAACGCGCCAGAGGACGCATTGATTTTGCTGAGAGATGTAAGAGCAAAAGCCCTACTATTGGATGTAGTCGTGGAAACAAGTGAAGTGGGAACAGGTAAGAAGGAGGTGTAATCCCATGTTGGCCCGTATCAAGTGGTTCGGTATGACGCTCAATCGTCCTCAGGCGCTGCAAGTTGCTCTCGTTTTGCTGACATTGCTGCTCGCTGCATTGGCCGGCGGTGCTCCGCATGACTTCGGCGGCGGGGGCGGGAAGTAACCCATGTACCCACTGACCAGACTGGCAGGAACATCAATGCTATCTTGCCCTGTGCCTAACCGCCCTGCGATCTCGGACGTACTGCTCAAGGCCAATGCGAACGCTGCGTTCAGAAAGCGGTTGCTCACAGATCCCAAAAACGCCCTGGCGGGCATGAATCTGCCCCCGGAAGATTTTGAGATCTTGACAGCAGTTGCGACGTCTAATCTGCAGGAGTTCGCCCGCCAGGTACAAATGCGGCTGATAGAACGTTCCTGGAGCGTCCAGGTTTCCTGACATCGGAGCGAGCGCCTGAATCTCCCCTGGTTCGCCGCAGGCCAGGGGAGAGATCTTTTTGTCCCTGCCTTCTGGTCATGTCATCACACTTAAGGAAAAAGTATGGTTCTCGCAGAAGCGGTTATCTTCTTGATCGTGGTCGCTATACTGCTTCGACGTGATTTAGGTGCTCTTGCCCAGTTGCGCTTCCGGGGAGGTTGGAAACTCACCCTCCTGGTAGCCGGATTGTTCGCCGTGCAGGCATTGGTCATCCTGTATGCTCCAGGACAATCTGCTTTCCAGGTGGTGACGCTTATGCTCTCTCAGGGAGCATTGCTGGTGTTGATGGTGCTTAATTACCACGTGCCGGGTGCTGCGCTGTTCAGCCTGGGTATTGCGCTCAACTTGGCCGTTATGCTGGCCAATGGTGGCTGGATGCCCATCACGCCTGAGATGTACCGCTTCGTCCATCCGGAGCGGGCAGTCGAAGTACAATCACGGGCACCCGATAGCAAGGGGATCATTCTGCCACGTGAACAAACAAACCTGTGGGTGCTCTCAGACATCGTCCCCATTGCGTTGCCGTGGCGGCGCACAGCAGTCAGCATAGGCGACTTGCTGCTGATAGGTGGTGCTGCTCAATTCATCTTCCAGGGGTCGGTTAGGAGGCAAGTCGCCAAGGCGTCGCCGATGGTTGCCCAGACGGGTTGCCCGCATCTGAGCGCGTCTACGAGCGGGCAGAGGGGAGAAACGCTCGAAAGCGATGCTGGGCGTCTCACTATCAGGAAAGGATAGAGATCTGATTCTAAAACATTGTATCACCGGATCTTCGCGTGGGAATGGGTCCGAGAACCACCGATTGTGAAGACAAGGAGATGCCACGAAAATCCTTGGCAGGGAACGAATCTCCG
>JANXAX010000341.1 GCA_025062175.1 Anaerolineae bacterium
GAACGAGGGTTGGATTTTCGGGTGGTGGTCTTAGGAGAGTGTCCGCGCGAGCGACCGGCCGAGTTCCTTGAGGCTCGAACACGTCTGGGTGAACGGATGCTGCATATGGGCTATGTTGCTGATTTCGAGGTGTATGCACGTTGGCTTTGGCATGCGGACGTTCTGCCAGTCACGTCGCGTCATGATTTCTTCGGCAGCAGCGTGGTAGAAGCCATCTATTGCGGCTGTTTTCCCTTGCTGCCCAAGCGGCTGAGCTATCCTGAACTGATCCCACCGGCATATCACCCGCTATGCCTGTATCAGGATTTCAGAGACCTGGTCGAGCGTTTGACCCATTTACTTGGCACCGCTGCGTGGCCCAGCGTAACCTCCTTGCAAGCCTACGTCACCCGCTTCGACTGGCATGTGATGGCCCCCGAATACGACGACCAGCTTGAATCGGTCCATCACCGGCCAGGAACATCCTATATCCTTTAACGACGAGCATCGCAATCGCGTATAGACAACTGCTCTGGCGTTGAGTAGACGGCGTAGGGAGGCATACCACCTCATCCATCGTCCATTGATGAAGTGCACGATTCAGACCTCGGAACGCATGCTCGCGAACCCGTGGACTCCGAGACCTAATCCAGAGAAGGTGCGCCGTGCTTGAGTCAGATATCCACTCCTCGCACGTCGATAATGCTTATCAGGTCATGCGGAACTTTCTAACATTCTCATTTCCACTGGCTTTGACCATGAGGCTATAGGTCTGCTACAATAATATTTAACAAGCCATCCTTTGTCGCGCACAAGGATTGGCTTGAATTCTCCTAAGGCGATGATATTAAAGGAGAGAAGCTCTCATGAGTGATTGGCATCGTTTGGGCGTGTCCGACGTGTTAGCGCATTTCCGAACCGACCCCGAGAACGGATTGACACAGGCGGAAGCGGAGCGACGCCTGCAGGAACACGGCCCCAACGAGCTCATTGAGCGCGGGATGAAAAGCCCCTGGCTGATCCTATGGGAGCAGCTGACTGCGCTGATGGTGCTCATCCTGATTGTTGCGGCGGTGGTCTCCGCCGCGCTGGGAGACTACAAGGATGCGGCGGCCATTGGGGCGATCATCGTGCTAAATGCTGTCCTGGGCTTCATCCAGGAATATCGTGCCGAAAAGGCGATCTTAGCTTTGAAAAAGATGGCTGTGCCGCGTGTGCGCGTGCGACGTGATGGGCACGTGCGCGAAATCTCCGCTCGCGACCTGGTGCCGGGAGACATTGTCTTTCTGGAGGCGGGCGCGCTGGTGCCAGTCGATGGACGATTGATCGAGAGCGTCAACTTGCAGGTTCAGGAAGCGGCACTGACAGGGGAGTCATCCCCGGTGGAAAAGGTGGTCGAAGCGCTTCCGGATGCGCAGCTGGCACTCGGTGACCGACGTAACATGGTGTACATGGGCACTGTGGTCACCTACGGTCGTGGGATGATGATCGCCACCGAGACCGGCATGCGCACCGAGCTGGGGCGCATCGCCGACATGATTCAGACGGTGAAACAGGAACAGACACCCTTGCAGCGGCGGATGGATCAGCTCGGGCGTGGCCTGGCGGTCGCCGCGTTGGGAATCGTGGCATTGGTGTTCTTCTTGGGCATCTTGCGCGGAGAAGAGTTGCGGCTGATGTTCCTCACCGCGATCAGCATGGCAGTGGCGGCGGTGCCGGAGGGGCTGCCGGCGGTGGTGACCATCGCATTGGCACTGGGCGCGCAGCGCATGTTGAAGCGCCACGCCCTCATCCGCAAGCTGCCTGCGGTCGAGACGCTTGGCTCGGTCACGGTGATCTGCTCGGACAAGACCGGCACTTTGACCGAAAACCGTATGACGGTCACCGTGTTGGACATCGCCGGACACACTATCAACCTGATGGAAATGCTTGAGCGTAAAGGCACCGTGTGGGCAGACGCCTCCCAGTCCTCATACTCCGAACCCGATGCTGCCCTGCGCCTTGTCTTGACCGGCGCCGCGCTCTGTAACGATGCTGTGTTGGAGAACGTGGGAGGCGAGAGCAGAAGGTTGCATGCCGTGGGCGACCCCACCGAAGGGGCTTTGTTGATCGCCGCGGCTCAATTCGGTCTATTAAAGCCGGAGTTGGAGCGCGCAATGCCTCGCGTCGCTGAAGCTCCCTTTACTTCAGAGCGCAAGCGCATGAGCGTGGCAGTCCGAAATCCGCTCTCCCATAACCCCAATACAGGGCAAGCCCCCTCTGTCCTGTTCGACTTCCCACGGTATGGGTTGCAAAACATCCCCTGGATCGTCTTTAGCAAAGGGGCAGTGGACAGCTTGCTGGAAGTGTCCACCCAAGTGTGGGTCGAAGGCGAAGCCCGGCCACTGGATACAGAATGGCGCGAGCGCATCATCGTGGCGAACAATCGACTGGCTCAAGATGGCATGCGCGTTTTGGGGGTCGCGTTCCGTCCACTTCATTCTCTGCCAGAGAACGGCGTAGCAGACGCGCTGGAGCGTGACCTGATCTTCGTGGGTATGGTTGGGATGATTGACCCGCCGCGTCCTGAGGTCAAGGACGCGGTCCATCTCTGCAAAACGGCCGGCATCCGACCGGTGATGATCACCGGCGACCATCCTCTGACTGCCCAGCACATCGCCCGCGTGCTCGACCTCGCCTCGGATGGCCGGGTGTTGACGGGTCAGGAGCTCGAGCGTGTCTCCACAGAAGAGCTGGAAGCAGTGGTCGAAGAGGTGCCAATTTATGCTCGCGTCTCGCCAGAGCATAAGCTCAAGATTGTCGAGGCACTCCAACGTAGGCATCACATTGTGGCCATGACGGGGGACGGGGTCAACGATGCTCCTGCGCTCAAGAAGGCCGATATTGGCGTCGCCATGGGCATCACTGGCACCGATGTCTCGAAGGAAGCGGCCGATATGGTGCTTCTGGACGACAATTTCGCCACCATCGTGGCCGCCGTCGAAGAAGGCCGCACCATCTTTGACAATATCCGCAAGTTTGTCAAATACACGATGACCTCTAACTCCGGCGAGATATGGGTGATGTTGCTGGCACCTTTCTTGGGCATGCCGCTTCCCTTGTTGCCTTTGCAAATCCTATGGATCAACCTGGTCACGGATGGATTGCCCGGCTTGGCTATGACGATCGAACCATCTGAGCGCGATGTGATGCGTCGCCCGCCGTATCATCCCCAGATGAGCAT
>JANXAX010000342.1 GCA_025062175.1 Anaerolineae bacterium
CGAGAGGGATGTTGGGCGATGCAATCGCTGATGCCACCGTTGGGAAAGAAGTTGTGGTGGTGCTTTGCGCACTCTCATTCGACCTTAAATGCCAGAACAATGGCACGATGCTGGATAATCCCGTGGCTACATAAGGTAGGCGCATGCTCTCAAGCATCGGCCACAGCCACCACACCAGACTCCCCCAAACTGCAATCCATAGAGTTATACCGATCAGCCCACTGGTCAGTCGGCCCTTCCAACCACTGCGACGCACATCGAAGACGAATGGACCGAGGCGCTGGCTACCTCGCCATGCCGTCACCAACAGCAGCGGGCCGATCAGCAGCAAGCTCGGGGGGATCACCAGGAGCAGCACCAGACAACGCAGCAGCTCACCGACCACTGCGCTCGCGTCTCTCACTTTCATCGGGTGATGTGAGCAGCACTCGTCGGGCACGCCCCCCTCCTTCGTCCGGGCCAATGATGCCCCGTTCTTCGAGCAGGTCGATCAGACGGGCAGCGCGGGCGTAGCCGATGCGCAGCCGCCGCTGCAAGAGCGAAACCGAGGCGCGCTGTTGCGAGCGCACCACCTCGATGGCACGCTCTAACAAGTCGTCCACCTCGCTGTCGGGGGGAGCTGTTTCACTCAACGCTTCGCTCTCCGGCCATAACGTTGATTGTACCACATATCCTATTGATTTCGAGGTGCCGGATTCAGATAAGATTGGGGCTCCTGGTGAGACCAGCGCCGGCTCGGATAGCCCACTTCCTTTCCAAAAACGCACCAGCCGTGATAGTTCGCGATCTGAGACGTAGACCCCCTGCAGGCGCTGTAGCTTGGTGCTCTCCGGGGACATGAACAGCATATCGCCGCGTCCCAGCAGCCGTTCCGCGCCTGGGCTGTCGAGAATCACGCGCGAATCCACCTGACTGGTCACCGCAAATGCGATCCGCGCAGGGAAGTTTGCCTTGATGAGCCCGGTGACAACGTCCACGGAAGGTCGTTGCGTGGCAATGATGAGATGGATACCGGTCGCGCGCGCCATCTGAGCCAGGCGTGTGATCGCTCGCTCCACCTCATCGGGAGATGTCATCATCACGTCGGCCAGCTCGTCGATGATGATGACAATGTAAGGCATCGGACGCTGCCCCTTGCCCGCCATAAGCTCATTATATGCAACCAGATTGCGCACCCCCAGCTCCGAGAAGGTCTTGTAGCGCTGATCCATCTCCTTGATAGCCCAGTTGAGCACTCCCATGACGCGTCCCAGATCGACCACGACCGGAGCGAGCAAGTGCGGAATGCCGTTATAGCTGATCAGCTCTACCATCTTAGGATCGACCATGATCAAGCGCAGCGTCTCGGGCGTATGGGTGAGCAAGAAGGTGGCGATGATCGCGTTGATGCACACGCTCTTGCCAGAACCCGTGGCGCCGGCGATGAGCAGATGGGGCATTGCCGCCAGGTCCGCCACCACTGCCTGACCGGAGACATCGCGTCCTAATGCAATGCGCAATGCGCCAGAATGCTGGCGGAAGGCGTCCGACTCGAGAACACTACGCAGTGACACCAGGGATTTGGTAGGATTGGGCACCTCGATGCCCACATAAGGCCGCCCCGGAATCGGAGCCTCGATGCGAATCGGGCTGGCCGAGAGCGCCAAGGCAAGATCGTTCGCCAGATTGACAATGCGCGACACGCGCACCTTGCGCGGCTGCCCCTGTCCATCTTTGGTGTGCATATAGCCGGGTTCAATACTGAACTGGGTCACCGCCGGGCCGGGATTGATCTCCCGCACGCGTGCCTCGATCCCAAAGCTGGCCAGTGTTTCTTCGATGATGCGCACCCGCTCACGGATGTCCTGCTGGCTGATCTCGTATTCGACGCCTTCTTCCAAGATCGATTCGATAGGCGGCAGCTGCCACCCTTGATCCCCTACCACGCGCGGAAACAAGCCCCCCGGTGAAGAGAGGCCAAGATTGGCCGGGCGAGGCAGTCGAGTTGGGGATAGAATGGTTTCCGAGGAGGATGGTGCGGGCTGCGTCGAGACAACCTCCGTGGACAAGTGAAGCAAGGAGAAGAGACGCTTGAGCAATCCTGAGGGCGCACTGCCAGAACGATGAGAGGGCGTAGGAGGAGGGGTGCTGAGACGTGCCAGTTCTTCATGGCGTCGTCTTTCCTCCCTCGCCTGGATTTTCTGACGCATCCACAGGACAACATTGGCCAACGACAGATCCGAGAGCATGATCAAGCATACCAACAAGATGGCCGAAAGCACCATAACAGCACCAACGGTGCCGAGGCCATTGATGAGCAACGTACCGAGTACCCAACCGATCACACCTCCGCCGCCCGGATACTCACCCGCAGCAAGCTCCTGGCGCGGTTCAATCAGCTCGAAAAGGGCCAGTAGCGCCAAGAAAAGGAGGAAGCCTCCAACCAGCTTCTCGCTCCGTTCTTCAGCCGGGTCGGCTGCAAAACGGCGTAGCAACCAGATGCCCAAAGCTGCCAGGATAAGTGGCACAAGGTACATGCCCCAGCCAACCAGCTGATTCAGCAAGAAGAGCCATCGCTGGGTGATAGGACCACGGCTGATGGAAAGAAGGCTGAGCGCAGTGAGCAAGGCCGAGATAAGCAGGATAACGCCTGCTACCTCGGGCTTTCTGCTATGTTGGGCTGTCCGTTTCTTGCCGGAGGCTCGTCTGGACACGCCTGATTTCTCTCCGACCAGCAAACATGCACTGTGAAATCCTTATAAAATGCTAAATCTTGTGGGGTAATTTGTCAATTTTTTCGCAGAGCATTCTGCCTCCTTGTGTACCGGTTTGGTTTTGCATCTCCGCTCAAGCTATGTATAATTCTCTTCGAGAAATCTGGCAAGGTGCCCTGTGCCAACGGAAAGGCCGGGCTTAAAAGGGGAAGCCGGTGACCTTTTAACGAGGAAGTCCGGCGCTGTCCCGCAACTGTAGGTCAGTGTCGCGGCCGATGTATGTTGTTCAGCGATATGACATGGCTGGTGCTGACGAGCCAGGATACCTGCCTTGCCATGGCAACCACGGTTCCTCCGCGGCAGAGGGAGTGGTTGAAGCGCAAAATGCTTCAACCACTTCTTTGTTTATCACCAAACATCACCGACGGAAGGGGGTGAGCAACGGGGACGACCTGCCGACAGAGATCGAGCACTCTCACCGATAGGGGCATTCAGAACAGAGAGTG
>JANXAX010000343.1 GCA_025062175.1 Anaerolineae bacterium
AGGAGCTAGGCGATAAAATGCCCGACCTGATGGCCATCATCCTGACTAAGAATGAGGTGCGTCACATCGCGGCGTGCATCGAAAGCGTGGCGTGGGCTGACCAGGTGCTCCTCTCGGATTCATTCAGCGACGACGGCACGGTGGAGATCGCACGGGCGCTCGGCGCAGACGTGCTGCAGACACCCTTCGTGAACTTCGCCGTACAGCGCAACCTTTCGCTGGAAGAAGCGCGCCGACGCGGCGTGCGCTGGGTCTTCTTCATCGACGCCGACGAGCGTGCCACTCCCGCACTGGCCGCTGAAATCCGCCAGGCGATCCAGAGCACCGAGGTGGTCGGCTGGTGGGTGCCACGCTATAATTACATTATGGGCCATCGCATGCGCGGCGGCGGTTGGTATCCCGATGCCCAGCTGCGCCTGATGCGCCCAGAGCGCGCCCAATACGACCCCACGCGCCACGTGCACGAGACCGTGCTACTGGATGGGCCCGAAGGCACACTGCGCGAACACCTGATCCACTATAACTACGACACGTTGCAGCAGTTCCGCGCCAAGCAGAGCCGCTATCTCCTCTTTGAGGTGCAAATGTTGCACGCACGTGGCGTCCGCGCCAAGCCGTGGAGCCCCCTCTCTATGCCAGTGCGCGAGTTCTGGCGGCGCTACGTGGATTTGCGTGGTTATCGTGACGGCTGGGTGGGTCTGTTGCTCTGCACCCTGATGGGCTGGTATACCTTTCAGACATACCGCTTGCTGCGCCGCCTGCAACGCGAGGAACACACCGCGTTGCGTGGGCGCCGGCAACCCGATTGAGCCTATCTGCCAGCGATGGAGATCACCGCTCAAGGACTCGCGGCTGGTCGCATGCCTGGTGGGCGAAGTCTAGCTGAACCAAGCGCGTCGGGGCGACCAGCCGGTCGCCCGTACGAGGTCTTCCTGGCAGGAGAGAACTGGGGTTGAGGAGGAAACAAACCTTCCCCTCCATTGCGACACGGATTAGAGTCACAACGCGGACAAGTGTCCCGCAAGGGGACGATCGGTGGCATGCTCGCCAGCCTGCCAGGTGCAAATTCGGTCGCCAGCGCACTAAGCCCGATGGAAGACAGTCGGAACAAGAAGGATCGAACCGCTCTCCGACGGTCAGTGCGGATAATGGTTGCAATTCCGGGACCACCACTTCCATTCAATTCCAATTTGAAATGCACTCCATTGGAAGTGGTCATCCGTCCTTGGCAGATCACTGGAACGTGCATATTATATTATAAAGCGTATGGGATTCTCGGTCAATGAAACAACATGCATTTTTGTGGATACCCCGCTGGCCCTGGAACGCATGCTCGGCCGCTTGCAGCATGCGCCCGCCATTGCCGTGGACACCGAGTCAGACAGCTTGTATGTATATTTCGAAAAGATTTGCCTGGTGCAGCTCTCCATTCCTGGCGTCGACTACCTGGTGGACCCGCTCCGGGTGGACATCACTCCGTTGGGAGTGCTGTTCGCTAGCCGGGATCACGAGAAGGTCTTTCACGCCGCCAGCTATGACATTCTGTGCCTCAAGCGCGACTACGGCTTCACGTTCGCCAACATTTTCGACACTATGATAGCCGCGCGCATCTTGGGTTGGAAGCATCTTGGATTGGCAGCGATTTTAGAAGAGCGCTTCGGTGTTTGCGTGGACAAACGCCTGCAACGTTACAATTGGGGGCTGCGCCCCTTACCCGCCGCCGCACTGGAATATGCACGCCTAGACACCCATTATCTCCTGCCGCTGCGTGAGCTACAGGTTCGAGAGTTAAAGACAAGAGGGAAATGGGCCGAAGCACAGCGCGCTTTTGTGCGTGAGGCGTGCATCGAGCCCGTGGTCAAGCGTTTTGATACGGAGGGTTTTTGGCGCATCCCAGGAGCATGGCAACTCGATCCGACCGGCCAGGCGATCCTGCGCGAGCTGTATATCCTGCGCGACTCCCTGGCACGCGAGATGGATTGGCCGCCTTTCAAAGTGATTTCCAATGCAGCGATGGTGCAGCTGGCGGCCGACCGTCCCTCCAACCGGAGCGCTCTCGAGCACGTCCAAGGGCTCAGCCGGCGCGTCCGCCAACGCTATGCTGACAGACTGCTCGAGGCCATCACACGGGGTCAGCGTGCATCTATGTCCTCCCCACCACACACAAGATAACCTTTTTGGTCGAGCGATGGTTCATCACTTGTAAAGACCTTTGAACCTTTTCTAAGAGAGGAGAGAGCTGCGATGTCTCAGAGTCCCTACGTCAAAATTTTCATCCCTGGTCCCGTCGATGTGCGACCGGAGATCCTAGCTGCTCAGACAAGGCCGATGATCGGCCACCGGTCGCCCGAGTACGCCGAGCTGCAAGGGCGCATCATCCCTCGCCTGCGACCCATTTTCGGCACCGCGGGGCGCGTTTTCGTCGTGACCGCTTCTGGGAGCGGATTGCAAGAGGCCGCAGTGCGCAACTGTGTGCGCGAGCGCTGCCTGAGCCTCGTCAACGGCGCCTTTAGCCAACGCTGGTACGAAATGGTGCTGGCAAACGGCAAGCAAGGCGACGCATTAGAGGTTCCCCCCGGTCGAGCAGTGCACCCCGAACAGGTGGATGAGAAGCTGCGTTCAGGTCGCTATGATGCCGTGACAGTGGTGTATAATGAGACGAGCACCGGGGTTTTCAATCCCGTGCCCGAGATCGCCGCGGTGGTGCGCCGCTATCCCGATGTGCTGCTGTTGGTGGATGCGGTGAGCTGTGCCGGCGGCGTGGAAATCAAAGCGGATGAATGGGGGCTGGACGTCTGTCTCACCAGCAGCCAGAAGGCGTTGGCGTTGCCGCCCGGATTGGCTCTTTGCAGTGTCAGTGATCGCGCCATGGAACGCGCGAAGAGCATCCCCCACCGGGGTTGGTACTTCGATTTCCTCCAGTATGAAAAGTACGCTGCAAAAAATCACACTCCAGCAACGCCGGCCATCAGCCTGATGTATGCTCTGGATGCCCAGCTGGACGCCATTGCTGCGGAGGGTTGGCAGAACCGCTTCGCCCGGCATCAGCAGCTGATGAATCTGGTCCATGAATGGGTGCGTGAAGCAGGCTTCGATTTCTTCGCCGAAGAGGGCTATCGCTCTCCCACTGTCACGTGTGTGACCAATACGCGCGGCATCGACGTCGCTGCACTCAACGCGTTCCT
>JANXAX010000344.1 GCA_025062175.1 Anaerolineae bacterium
CCGGCGCCAAGAGATGCGGGATGCCACTGAAGGGCATCAACTCAACCATTTTGGGATCGATCAGTAACAGATTGAGCTCTTCAGGGGTGTGTTCGCACAACAGGCTGGTAAGGATGGCATTGATGCACACGCTCTTTCCGGAGCCGGTGGCGCCAGCGATAAGCAGGTGGGGCATTGCTGCCAGGTCGGCCACCACTGGCGCGCCAGAGACATCGCGCCCCAAAGCGATGGGCAGGACCCCCTTTTTGCGGGCCTTATGAAAGGCATCCGACTCCAACACGCCACGCAGGGAAACGAGTGTCACCTTGCTGTTGGGCACCTCGATGCCCACCAGTGGGCGACCTGGCACAGGCGCCTCGATCCGGATCGGCGCTGCCGCCAGCGCCAACGAGAGATCGTTGACCAGGGCGGTGATTTTGCTGACGCGTATCCGTTGGCGCACGATGCTACCGTCGGGTGCGGTGCGTTCGATATAGCCTGGTTCCACACCGAACTGGGTGACAGCTGGGCCGACGTTAATTTCGCGCACGCGCGCCGGCACGCCGAAGGCACGCAGCGTCTCCTCGATGATCTGGGCCTGATAGCGCACGTCGGCGCCAGTGACTGGCTCCTTGGACGAGGGGATGAGAAGGTCGAGCGGGGGTAGATGACGGCTGCGGTGTGCGGGACGTTTGGACTGCGCTGTCTGGGCGTTGAGCGGCAGTGCCTTGATCTCCGGGCGCAGACGCGGACGTGCTGCTCGCTCAGGTAATCCGGCGGGTGGCACTTCTAGAGCAGCGGGGGTATCCTCTGTGTGCGGGATACCAGTGTGTCGCTTTAGGGAGCGGGCAAGCAGGGAGAACAACCCCCCTAAGGCGCCTAACGCAAGGCTCAACAACAGCAATCCACTGCCCGTCTTGCCCAACAGGTTGACCAAGGCGGTGCGGATGCCCCAACCTAGCAGACCGCCGCCACCTCCTGCGCGTGCTAATCCCAGCGCGTCATCGTGCTCGGCGAGCAAGTGCACCAGCCCTAGGGCGGCGATGAAGAATACCTCGGCGCATACAACAACATCCCAACGCAACGGATGAGGTGAGAGAGTGGTTTCCGCTACCTGACGATGTAATCCTGTAACTAGCAGATAGCTCCCCAATGCGCCAAGAAACACACCGACAGGCAGCGCGCCTAAGCCGAACGCTTGACGGAGCAAGAAGGCGAGCCCTTCGTTCAAGCTACCAGGAGCGTTAGAGAGAAGGCCAATCAAGCTGAGACCGGCCAGGACAATCAACACTAGGCCAACCAGCTCCTGCCGCATGGCGCGCAGCTGCTGCATAGAATCGCTATTCGCTCACTTGTCGCAGGCTCAGTCCCAAGCGATGCTGGGCGCCGTCCACACGGATGACGCGCGCCCGTACACGATCGCCCTCCTTGACCACATTGCGCGGGTGCAGGAAATTGCCGTCCGCCAGCTCGGAAATGTGGATCAACCCTTCCACCCCCTCTTCTAGCCGCACGAATGCTCCGAAGCTGACCACGTTGGTCACCTCGCCTTCCACAATGTCGCCGACGTGATAACGTTGATCCACCAAGCTCCACGGGTCGGGCTTGAGGCGTTTCAGACTGAGCGCCACCCGTTGGTGTGCTGGTTGCACGTCGATCACATAGACCTGGATCTCGTCGCCCACGCGCAACACATCAGCGGGATGGTCGATGCGGCTCCAGGAGAACTCCGAAATATGGATGAAGCCCTCGACACCTCCCAGATCGACGAAAGCGCCGAAGCCACATAGGGCGTTGACGCGGCCGGTGCGCACCTGACCGGGTGCTAGACTGTTGAGCAGGGCGAGGCCCGCGTGCTGGTTGACCGCAGCACGTTCGGAGAAGATGAGCCGGTTGCGCCCGCGGTCGATTTCAATCACGCGCAGACACAGCACCTCACCGACACGCCGCGCCAGCTGTGCCTGGCGAACCTCATCATCGGACTCGTCGGGCAGCTCGATCAACTGGGAAGTGGGCACAAACCCTTGCAGCGACCCGAAGCGCACCAGCAAACCACCTCGATTGTAACCCGTCACGCGCAGCTCCACTCGTTCCTTGCTCTGGAGCAACTGCTCAGCACGCTCCCACTCAGCCGACAAAGCCTCAGGCGGTGGTGTGCGCGTGGACACGGTGGCTCCGGAACGGGCAGCTGGTCTCTTAGCTTCTTCGTTGTTGCGCGTCACAGTATGGAGAGAGGGTGGCGGTCGAAAAGCCTCTTCCGGGGTGAGACCAATATCGTAGAAAGTCGGCTCATAAGTAGATAATCGATCCACATCGGCTAGGAGAGCACGCCAGTAACCTTCATCTGGGGGAATTTCCCACGGCTGCAGGTCTCCATTGCTCATCGTCACTCCCTTGTCCACGCAACAAACACACAGCGGCTAAGCGACAAGAACTTCTGAGTCATATCCATTATAAGACAAGCACATTTTATTGTCAATGGTGCGCTCTGGTGCACAGGGCTTTTCAGTTTTCAGGGTGACTCTGCCAGCGGCTGGAGCAACAGGCTCAATCCTCGATCCGGACGCGCCGCCAGCACCCGCCAGCCATCTAGAATAAAGCGAAAGCCCAGATGCCGGATGAGAGTGAGCGCGATGTTGCGCAGGCCGCTCGGCGCCAGACCGGTCACGCGCGCGTGATTGCGGTCCTCGCCATACGTCCCATCGCGCACCTAGCAGACGCGGTTCTCCCCCTCCCCGTGACCGCGCAGCCAGGCCAACGCCTGCGGTGCACCACACTCCGGCAGCTGACCCCCCGCGATCCAACACGCTTCCTCCACGCCTTGCCACTCCGGCTGTCCCATCCGCCGCGAGCGCCGCACCCGCCCGCTCCAGCACACCCCCGGCAGCCCTACTCCTGCGCCAGATATGCGCCCAATTCCGGGCTCGCCACCTCCCACTCCCGCACCGCCGGATACACGCCCCCGTGGTTGCCCTTCACCGGGCTGCTGTGCCCGCCCCCTTTTGGACCACCCCTTCCACCAGGCGGCGCTGCGGAAGCCCTGCCTCCCCACGCACCACCTGGCCCACTCAAGGCATCTCCTGCAACACCGCCAGCGCTGCCTCCCGCACGTCTCCTGCCACCGCGCGCTGCTGCAGCACCACGCCCAACGGCTGCGCCGCCAGCACCCACTCCTGCACCGCCGGCAGTTCGCCGCGCTTGCC
>JANXAX010000345.1:0-246 GCA_025062175.1 Anaerolineae bacterium
TTCAGCTGTAGTGTATAGCTGCCCGCCGCCGGTGGCGTCCAGGTCCATTCGGCTTGGAACGTTTTGATTATCTCGCCACTTGGGGCGCTCTGTTGTGCCACCAGCGTTCCCCCAACCCATAGTTCGAGGCGTACCACCCCTTGAGCATCGCTAGCCACCGCGCGCACCTGGACAGGCTCGTTGACACGCACCTGCGCACCTGCCGCCGGTGATTGAACGAACACGACAGGCGCCGTTAGCACGGAT
>JANXAX010000345.1:256-3178 GCA_025062175.1 Anaerolineae bacterium
CAGCAGGTGTGGAAAGCACATAGGAGAGCATTCCGCCCAATGCTAGGATCAATACGACAACGATCACCAAACCCGCTACGCCGGTGGCAAGTAACCAGACGGTGCTGCTGCGCACATGTCCGGAGGCAGTCGCGCCTTGCACAGCTCCCACTTCGTGCCGGGGTGATTCGGGCCTTAGGGGTGCCATCGCCAGTGTGTCGGGAGCTGTCAGCCCTTCTATTGAAAAGAGTGTCCTTCCGATCGCTATGGTATCACCAGGTTGCAATACTTGGGGTTGCGTAATGCGACGTCCGCTCACCAAGGTGCCGTTAGTGCTTCCGAGGTCCTCAATGAGCAGCGCAGTACCTCGGCGTATGAGACGGGCGTGATACCGCGAGACCTGGATATCGTCCAAGACTAAGTCATTATCCGGTGCACGGCCAATATGCATCATCTCGCCCGCCATGATATACACGCGGCCGATCTGGTCACCCAGCTGCACGCGCAGGCGCACCGGAAGATGCCCCGTGATCGACCAGGTGTCACCCGTGGCGCTCTGTTCTGCTCCTGAAACTGGCTCCAGATCCATGTCAAAGCTCCTGATTCATCCTTGGCGCTCGATGCGCGGATTCACCCACACGGCGTGGTCCTGTTCGGCAGAGCTCCCTGCCTGTACCACCAACCATATCCGTTGTCCACCGGCCACTGGGCTGAGATCTGCCTCGATAGTTTTGAGAATTCCATCGGTGCTGTCATCCTGGGCTGCCAGCAACGTGAATCCAGATAGACTTCCACCGTCGATGCCTACCAAAAAGCGCACCTCACCCGCTGCTCCGGCCAGAAAGCCCACTCGGGCCACAAAACGATCTCCTGGCCGCACCGGTGCTGGCAATGGGAAGAGCCCCAGGATATTCCCATTTGGCACTCGCTCGGGATACATCGCGAGCACACGCGCGGGCCGGGATCCATCCTCCAACTGCTCTCCATCCCGCCAGCGCACGAAACCGCGCGGGTCGTCCGGCGCTCCACTCCAAGGCAGCAGGTCGTGGCCATTACTCCAAGTGGCCGCGGGTGCGGCACTCAAGAAGTCAAACAACACGCGTGGCCCGGACGGTTCGCGCACCACCACGGTGACCTCGGCGGTGGTGGTGCCAAAAGCGTTACGTGCCACCAGCATATAGGTGGTCGTTGCAGCGGGCGATACAGTTTTGAATCCCGGCGCGACCACCCCTTCTTCGCTACCATTATAGCGTAGATAAGCGGCCTCTGCGTTCATCAAATCCCAGCGTAATGTGACACTCTCACCCGGACTGATGATATAGTGGTCGGCCGTAAAACTGAAGATAACTGGTCGCAGTGGGTTAGGAGTTGCCGTGGGCGTCGAGGTGGGAGTGAGGGTCAACGTCGGGGTGGGAGTGTCGGTCGGCGTGGATGTAGGCGTCGGGGTGGGTGGAACAGGCACGATCGGCACATCTTGGGCATTGTACGCCGTGGTATACTGCGGCCGGGCTGAGACCCAACCGCGTTGGACAGTGCCAGGTGGGTACTCGATTTGCCACCAGCTGCCTTCGGCATTACGCCCGGTGATGCGCGCCGACTGTCCACGCGCCAGCCATCCGATAGGTGGCGCATACTCGACACCCGGTCCAAATCGCACATTGACACCTACCAGCGCAGTAACCATGGGTTCATTCGGCACCTCGTCGACCGCCACAGCCGTCACCGTGAGAACGGCGGAAGTCGCAGGAGCAGCGGACACCACCGGAGTGGGAACAACGGAAGGGGTGACGACGCCATCTTCGGCGACAACATTGACATAGACCTGTGCTGGTGTGCTGGCGATATTGTCCAGCGTATATGCACGCACTTCCAGGACGTGAGTGCCTAACACATCGGGCGTCCACGGCAAACTAGCACCGTAGGAACTGACCGGTGGATTGAGCGTTTGCACGCGTACGATCTGCCCGTCTACCCACAGCTCCACCCGTGCGATGCCCCGTGAATCAGTTGTGGCAGAAACCGATTGAACCACGATCTCACGTCCGAGTAGGACGTTGCTGCCGGACTGCGGGTAGGTGATCACCACAGTCGGATGGCTGCGCGGAGTGGGGACGATGGCACAAGCAAGGGTCATCACTAGCAGTGACAGAGTGGATAAGAGTCCCCCCCAGCGCGAGCAGACGTCCATTGTACGCCTCCGTTTCGCAGCCTGGTATTTTATACCGCAACGCGCCATTGGGGAAAACCTGGCCCAGCGAAGGAGGCCTTTCAAATTGGGGTGTTATTGAAGCTCATAAAGGGCGGGGTGACCCACCTGGCGGACTTGCCTCGGGCGCATCTACGCCGGGATGTTCCTCTCTATGCGTGATGCGTGTCGGCGGACGGCTGGCGCAGGCCCTTGGGCGGCGATTCTAACTGCTCCTGCTTGCCACCTTGTTCCACGGCTACACCATGTGGCATCTGAGGCGAAAAGATAGTAGTATAGGCAAAAAGGGGCTTATCACGGGCGAGTATGGAGACGAACTTATCATCTTTGCTAGAACACGCCACCTTTACTGCGGTGGATGTGGAAACGACTGGGCTTGATCCCGGCTTGGGACATCGCCTGTGTGAAATCGCTATTGTACGCTGGCAGGATGGTCATGAGCTGGAGACATTTACCCAGCGGGTTAATCCCGAACGTCCCGTCGACCCTGGCGCTCAGGACATCCATGGGATCTCGGATGAAGCGCTGCGCGATGCGCCACGCTTCGAGGAAATCGCCCCTCTTGTACGCAACTATCTCGAACACGCGGTCATAGTGGGACATAACGTTCTCTTCGACGTCGGCTTCCTGGCTGCTGAATGGCGCCGTCTGCGCTGGCCAACGCCGGAAGTAATCCTTGTGGACACCTTAACATTGGCACGTCTTTGGCTGGATTTGAGCAGTTATCGCCTGACGTC
>JANXAX010000346.1 GCA_025062175.1 Anaerolineae bacterium
CCCCAGGACTACTTGTTGGCTGCTCAACCCAAAGAGGACTTCCGCAGGGTGGTTGAAGAGACGGTGCAACTGGCACGTGCCGATGGGCGTGTGATCATAGGCGTGGCCGACCGGGTGCCAGTGTACGCCGAGCTTGACCGTCTGCGCGCCCTGGCGGAAATGGTGCGGGCATAGACAGGTTGACAAGAGTGTTCTATATCTCTACCTTTTGGGCAGGGCGTGGGTGCGCTGCTGGTGACCTATATTCTTGACATAATTTGAAGAATTCCGCTATACTATCGGTGGGTGTGCTTGATCGTAGGAGGGTCGCAATGCCCAACCCGCTGGCCTGCCTGACACCTGTCCTCGAACTGCTGGCTGAGAACCTGAAGATCCTGCCCGCCACTGGCGGTGCTGTCGAGGAGCTCCAACACCCCGAGGTGGATGAGATTGAGGATGTGCTGATAAATCGAGAGATCGGAGAGATCACTGACTTCGCCGAGACACCCACGCCCTCCCTCCGCAGCCTCTATCGTCCCACCCCGCCACTCTTTCGCAAGGATCGACACCTTTTCCGTTTCTTCGTCGATGGCTCTTTGCGCACGTACTACCTCGCCACAGGCGTCGAAGGACGCCGCTCCTTCCCCATTCAGCTCGCTCAGGTCGGCGCGGCAGCGATGGAACGTGACGCTGAGGGGCGCGTCCGTTGCTTACAATGTCAGCACAGGATATTGCTGCTGGTGCCGACCAGGGAACACGGCCTGTCTGACACGCTGTGGCAAAAACTGGAGCGACTGCGCATCCCGGGGGTCTTCGAACCTGTCGATATCATTAAGAAAACCTCGCTCACTCCGCGCGAGCCCGCTGAGGATGACCTGCGCAATCGCGCTGGAGGGATTGCCCGCCATCGCATGCATCAGCTAGAGATCGACCTCATCGCGCATACGGACGCGCAGCGCAACGAAAACAGCTGGTTAATCTTGGACGGGGCGGTCAAACTGGACGATTTCATCGCCGCGCCTTATCTGATCGGGGTGGCAAAGTCCTTTCGTAAGGATCCTCAATTCCGTTTCGGAGGGCATAGCAGTGCGCGCCGGGACATCACCTCTATCCTGGCTGGGCTGGAGTTCGCTCATCGTACGGCAGCGTTCAGCGCTTACGATGGCAAGGTGGCGTTTTGGTATGTGCGTCTGCGTCCCCAAGAGGAACTGGATTACCCGCTGATGGGCGTGGTCAAGGTGGAGCTGCCGCGTCCCGACGGTTCGCCGGTGGACGCCGAGCTCGCCGATACCCTTTCACGCGCGTTGGTTGCCGAGCGCAATGTGACGCCGTACGGACGCGACCGACGCTGGCATTGCCACCTGTATCCCATCTATTTAGCGGAACAGACCATCAAGAACCGATTCTACTCGTCACAGGTGCTGCTCGGTGCGATCCGCTGGCCCAGGCTAGCGCAGTGGCAAGATGAGGAGGCAATTCTATGAACGGAGAAATGTCAGCTGAAAAGGCCCCCAGTGCACCTATCTCACAAGCGATTGGCCGCACCTCTGCCACGGAGCGCGATCCTACTACCTCGGACAAGTTTCGTTTCTGGCTGACCCCTGGGGTAATTGTCAACCCTTTCGACATCGTGGTCGTGGACCAAGTTAACCAACCCGGCCAACTGCCGAGCAAGACCTATGGCCTGGTGACGATGCTGGAGCATCGCACCGATGCTTCCAACGATCTGGCCAACTTCATCTCCAGCAATTTCGGCGAGCTGAGCGAGGAGCCCAACACCCCCCGCCAGGGCACTACGGTCGCCTTTGCCAGTGTCCTCAGCAACAGCGCCGATGTCTACATGCCGTTGCCCAGCGAACGTCCTGTGTATTTCGCCGATGGAGAGGGTATTCAGCAAGCGTTGGGTACCGACGCCTTGCTCAGAGAGAGAAAACACGATGCTATCCCCGCCGGGCTGATCAAGATGAGCAACGGCGCTGCAGCAGTGGCCTACCTGGATCGGCGTTATGTCCTAGGCCCGGAGTCGGCCCATGTGAACATCTCCGGCATCAGCGGCCTGGCGACCAAGACCTCGTATGCCATGTTCCTCATCCAATCCATTTTGCAGAAGGCACCTCATCCCGAGCAGATTGCCGTCATCATCCTCAACGTCAAGCAGGCCGACCTGCTGCAAATCGACCGCCGTCCCGAGCGGAGTTTGCCGCCGGAGCAGATGGAACTGTGGGAAGCGCTGGGCCTGGAGCCAAAGCCCTTCCAGAACGTGCATTATTTCCTTCCCCGTGGCCACAATGGCCAGGCGAATTCCTATCCGCCGGTGCCGGACGTTCACACTTTATACGCCTACGACCTGGAGGGCACTGCCGACAAGCTTGACATGCTATTCAGCAATGTAGCCGACCCCAGCGGCACGATGGAGGGCATCTACGGCGAGATCATGGCGGGCATCACCGGCCGGGATGCTGAGTTCCGCAATGTCTTGAGCTGGGGGAGTCTGCTTGGATTCCTGCTCGAAAAGCAGCAGGAAGGGAAGCGCTGGCGGGGGATGTTCGCCAGCTCTTCCATCGGTGCGTTTCGTCGCCATCTGCGGCGCATCGTCCAGACGCGCCAGACCGGCATCTTCGTGGACAGCCGCTCGCGCAATGAGAAATTGCTGAGCAAAGAGCTGGTGAACATCCGGGGAGGCCACGTTTACGTGGTGGACATCGCCAAGCTGGCGGACGAAGAGCAAACCCTGGTCTTCGGTGACATCCTGCGCACGATTTACGCGGTCAAAGCCGAGGAGGCGGAAGCGCGCTCCGTCGATGATCCTATACCGGAGAAGGTGATCGTCTTCGTCGATGAGCTGAACAAATATGCTCCAAGCGGTGACAAAGCCTCGCCCATCACCCAGCAGGTGCTGGACGTGGCAGAACGCGGCCGCAGCTTGGGGGTCATCCTCATCTCCGCACAGCAATTTATGAGCGCGGTGCACAAGCGCGTGACCGGCAACTGTGCCACCAAGATTTTAGGGCGCACTGGCTCCGCCGAGGTGATGCAGGAAGATTATCGCTTCCTGGAACAGGACCTCAAGATGGCAGTGACCCGCCTGGCGAAGGGGGAGTTGCTGGTCAGCCACCCCGTCTATCGCCAGCCGGTCCGGGTCATCTTCCCGTTGCCGGCGTATCGGCAGGAACAAAG
>JANXAX010000347.1 GCA_025062175.1 Anaerolineae bacterium
TTCCATATGGCTACACCGTTGGTCTCAACCCAGATCCAATCGAGAAGAAACCCTTCTATCATGTACTGCCTGGCGCGATCGCTTTGACATTTGGCATGCTGGGCTGCGACTTTCATTGTCCTTTTTGTCAGAATTGGCTGACCACTCAAGCATTGCGCGACGAAGCAGCCGGAGTACCACCTCGTCCGATAACTGCTGAGCGGGTGATCGATCTGGCGTTTCAGAGTGGTTCCCGTGCCGTGATCAGCTCGTATAACGAGCCGCTGATCACGGCCGAGTGGGCGGCAGCAATTTTCAAGCTGGCCAAACAGGCGGGATTGCTCACCGGTTTTGTCTCGAATGGCCATGCGACTCCTGAGGTGCTCGATTATCTGCGCCCGGTGACAGATTGCTACAAGGTGGATCTGAAGAGCATGCGCCAGGAGAATTATCAGCGCATGGGAGGTCAGCTGCGTCATGTGCTGGCGACAATCGAGGGACTCTATCAGCGTGGCTTTTGGGTGGAAGTGGTGACGCTGGTGATCCCTGGCTTCAACGACTCAGATGCCGAGTTACGCGAGACGGCGCGATTTATCGCTGGTGTTTCGCCCGAGATCCCGTGGCACGTCACCGCTTTCCATCGTGATTACAAAATGCATGACGCGGAGAACACGTCGCCCCGCACGTTGCTACGCGCCGCCGAGATAGGAGCGCAGGCCGGGCTGCATTTCGTCTATGTGGGCAACATTCCTGGTCACCTGCCCCAATGGGAGACCACCTGGTGCCCGCAATGTCGTACGGCACTGGTGGTGCGGCACGGGTATTGGATCGAGTCTTACCACATCACCCCTGAAGGACGCTGCCCCAAGTGTCAGATGGTCATTCCGGGGCGTTGGTGGACGCGCGAACAACGCCAATGAGGGGTGCGGTGCGGATGCGTTTCAAATTGGGAGAGCTAGGAACAACTCCATCAAAAACTGGCAACAGAAACCGTGCCAGACCATCTCCCATCCGCCATAGTCGTATGGTCTAATCTGCCACTTGCTCACACACGTGGCTCGCATGGCCTGCCCGCGTCGGCGGACGGCCGTGGCCTGACTGGCACCCCGGTTTTCTCTCCCAAGAGCTCACTATATAATACCGTCACTCGATCTCCTCATTCGATTCGGCATAGCCATACGTGCCGATAAGTGGAACGAAAGCCACCGGAGTGAGATACTCTGTGCGCAGGTGAGGGCCGTGGCGTGTGATGCGCATCAGATCCTGATAGCCGGTTGGCCCAATCGGGATCACGAGATGGGCGCTGTCGGCCAGCTGCTCGATAAGGGGTGGAGGCGGCTCCGGTGCTGCAGCGGTCACAATGATGGCGTCAAAGGGTGCTTCTTCGGGCCAGCCCTGGCTGCCATCCCCGATGCGATATTCGATATTGTCGTAACCCAGCTCTTCCAGGACACGTCGTGCGCGCTCGGAAAGCTCTGGCAGACGTTCGATGGTATATACCCGCTGTGCCAGACGGCTGAGGATCGCCGCCTGGTAACCTGAGCCAGTGCCGATCTCCAGCACCCGATCGTGTGGTTCGAGCTCCAGCTGCTCGGTCATATAGGCCACAATATAAGGCTGGGAGATGGTCTGTCCGAAGCCAATGGGGAGGGGATGGTCCTGATAAGCCATGCTCCACATACTAGGGGGTACGAAACGGTGGCGGGGAACTTCGCGCATCACTTGCAACACACGCTCATCTTTGATGCCGCGTCGTACCAGCTGTTGCTCGACCATGCGCTTGCGCGCATCCGCAAAACTGAAACTATCCGCCACGGCCGGCAGTCTCCAGGGGGTCATCAGCTTCCATGTAACCATATAATTCCCGTCCCGGCAAGCTGTGCCAAAAGGGGGTTTACTTGCCTCTTCAATTTGTGGAGAGAGTATTCGAGCAGGAAAAAGGTCCCCAAGGACCGTCTATAGATCCCTGTGTGACGATTCTCAACACTGGTTTGTTACGGCGAAGCAAGGGCAGTCGATAACCAACGTTCGCGCAAGCGATCAAGGACGCCTTCGCGCTGCAGCGTCTCCAGGGCTGCACGAATGGCTTCTGCGAGGCGAGGCGACCTGGCCGAGGTGGCAATGACATATGGCTCATGGGTGAGATGGCACACCATGCGCAGCTGGTTCGGATGGGTCGCCATGAATTGGTGCGCCGAAACCGCATCGACGATGGCAACGTCTGCCTCACCGGAGACAAGGGCGGCCAAGGACTCCTCGGCGGAGGGATAGGGGAGAACGAAATATCGCGCCGGCTTGCCCTGAAGCTGGCGCACCTGCATGTCTCCCGCGCTGCCCCATTCCACGGCTACACGTCGACCATGTAATAACTGGCTGAGGTGTTCTATCTCGCACCCGCGACCCTCTTCCGTTAAGGCTCTCGCGATGAGGAGCTGCCCGCCATCGAAATAAGGGGGTGAATAAATGACATCCCGCGTACGCCGCTCATCATAGGTTAACTCGGAAATGATTATGTCGACGCGACCTGCCTGCAGCGCGTCGTAGAGACTGTCAAAAGCGATGTTGCTGATTTGGGCGCGCACACCTATCTGTGCAGCGATGTGTTCCGCCAGCTCGACTTCGTAGCCGACTGGTGCACCGTCCCTGTCCAGCCATGCAAAGGGCGGGAAGCTGGCATCCATCCCCACATGTAAGATCCCGCGGACACGAATACGCTCAAGAGCTCCATCGTCCCTTGTCTGAGAGAGCGCTAATAATGAGAGCCCCAAAGCTGCGATGAACGCTCCGAGCAGTAACACGACCAGCCGCCAGCGCACCAAAAATCTCACAGTGCAAAAGGGCTCAAGGGACAGCGTAACGTTGCACCTCCCAGTAGATCGGCTTGGGATCAAAGCTGGGAGTCACAAAGGTGTAATAGTCCAGATAGCTTCCGGCTGGCCAGGGGTAACGAAATGCCCAGAGCACGACCGCTGTGCACCAGTCCCATTGAGTCGCCATCTGATATGCCCGGAGCGTATATTGGATACGTTGCGCCGGTCTCACGGCATGCGTCCAGCGCGGATGGTCGTTCCATCCTCCCTCTGTGATGATGATCGGCCTGTCGCCTTCTCCATGTTCGACCAGCACACGACGCAACAGTTCTACACGGCGGAAGTTGATCACTTG
>JANXAX010000348.1 GCA_025062175.1 Anaerolineae bacterium
ACATCCTCACGGCTGACCCAGACTTCCTGGCTCGCCTGCGCCGTCAATGGCCCTATGTGCTGGAAGACGAAGCCCAGGACAGCAGCCGCTCCCAGGAGGACATCCTGCGCTTGCTGGCCGACCATCCCACGGGTGGATGGGTGCGGGTGGGGGATCCGAACCAGTCGATCTATTACACCTTCACCAATGCCAGTCCGGAGTATTTGCGTCGCTTTCTGCGCGAGCCGGGCGTGCGTTGCTGGGAGTTGCCACATTCCGGCCGTTCTCAGCCGTCCATCATCCGCCTGGCGAATGCGTTGATTGCCTGGACGCAGCAGGCGCATCCGGTCGCCGCATTGCGCGATGCAGTGACGCCGCCTTTCATCGAGCTGTCGCCGCCGGGCGACCCGCAGCCCAATCCGCCGGACGCGCCGGCACACGTGCGCCTGGTCCACCATGCCTACACCCCGGAGCAAGAGTTGCGCGTGGTGGTCGAATCGGTGTGCCGCTGGATGGCACGGGCGGAGGCCCATCCGGGTGCTACGGTGGCGGTGCTGGTGCCCAGCAACCGGCGCGGCGCCCAAATGGCCGACGCCTTGCGCCAGGCAGGGGTGAAGACGGTCGAGCTGCTGGACAATCCACCGGCCACGCGTTCGGCCGCGGAGGTCCTGGGTCATGTGCTGCACCATCTCAGCCGACCGGCCGAAAGTGCGCATCTGCGCAACCTCTTTGACGTTTGGCGCAGCGCCCATGCCGACGCGCGCGTCCTGCCGGAGTACGAGCGCATCATCCGTGCTTGGCTGGGACGTCTGCGCTGTCTCGAAGGCTACCTCTGGCCGAGCGATGGGGACGGCGGCGCGGAAGGCCTGCCACCGGACGTGCAAAGCGATGCCCACGCAGCACATTTGCTGAGCGCATTTCGCGCGTGCGTGCGGCGCTGGCAGGCCGCGGCCGCCTTGCCAGTGGATCAGCTGGTGTTGATGGTGGCCAACGACCTGTTCACCGAACCGGCCGACCTGGCGTTGGCTTATCGGCTGGCGGTCGAGCTGCGCACCCGTCAGGTGTTAAACCCGGACTGGCGGCTGGAGGAGCTGGCACGGGAGCTGGAGGCGATCGCGCGCAATGAGCGCCGCTTCATGGGCTTCAGCGAGACGGCTTATGAGCCGCGCCCGGGCGAGGTGACGGTCGCGACGATGCATCGCGCCAAGGGCCTGGAGTGGGATCGCGTCTATTTGACCTCGGTGAACGCCTATGATTTTCCCTCGGCGCAACCGGAAGAGAGCTATATCGCCGAACCGTGGTTCATCCGTGACCGCCTCAACCTGCAGGCCGAGGCGTTGGAGCAGCTGCGCGTCCTGCATGCGGGGGTGCCTGCGCACTATGTCGAGGGCGCTGCCACCCAACAAGCGCGCCTGGACTACGCCGCCGAGCGGTTGCGCCTCTTGTACGTCGGCATCACCCGGGCACGCCGCGAGCTGATCATCACCTGGAACACCGGCTGCGATGAGCGTCAGCCCAAAGGGCCGGCGATGCCCTTCGCCGCGCTGCTGCGCGGGTGGGAGCAATGGAGCAAATAGAAGACAAGAGGATGCGAAGATCCAGATAGCCACAAGGCAGAGGAGGCAACCTTTGGAGATCAAACAAGATTGGGTCATCCCGTTGAATGCAGCGCAGTTTTTGGACGCCCAACCGGATTCGTTCGTGCGCCTGCTGAATAGCCCCAAGATGCGCGCGACGTTTGATCAGGCGGTCGAGGAGGTGCGCCAGGCACTGGAACCGCGTGCCTGTTGGGAGCGCTTTCCCATCCGCGCGATTCGCCATGATAAGGTGGTGTTGGCCGACGGCACCCGCCTCGGTGGGGGGCCGTTGGTGCGCGTGGTGGCGGGGGCGCAGGAGTTGGTGTTGGCGGTCTGCACCATCGGCGCACAGCCGGATGCGTTGATCGCGGCAGCCCGCCGCGCCAATCAGTGGTTCAAGATGACCCTGTTCCATGAGCTCAGCGCATGGGCGGTCGGGCTGCTGCGCCAGGAGCTGTGTCACCATCTGGCACGCGTGTTCCAAGCGGAGGGACTGCGGGTGAGCGCTCCCCTCTCGCCAGGCGAATCCGAATGGCCGGTCACGGATCAGAAGGTGATTTTCGCCTTGCTGGACGCCACCCAGATCGGGGTCTCGCTGAACGATTCGATGATGATGCAGCCGATCTGGTCACTTTCCTTGGCGTTGGGGTGTGGTCGGCACGCGATGGGCGTCGAGGAGGCCTCGAACTGTGCGTTTTGCACGATTCAGGAACGCTGTCGCTATCGTGCCTACGTGGCAGCGCAGCGCGCAGAGGGTAAAGGATAGGCGCAGCGGATGTCCGGTGTAGGTTGAGAACGTTGGCCTTTGAGGTTACAGCGGGCGTCTGCCTGCGGGGACGCTGGGTAACCGCAGCGTGACCGCCAGCTGCGCCGCGAGCGTGCGCGGGTGATCCCCCGATCCCGGCCTGCTCCCACCCGAGGGGAGGGAAGCCGCTTGTCGGAGCGACCGCCCATGGCTTCGGGGTGCGCTGCGGCTTGAGGCCCGTTTTTCTCCGCGATGAAATGTACGTGACGCGATGTGGCGGGTGTACGTGCTCGCGGCTACGATCTCGGCGGTTGACCACAGGGTGTTTGGTTTCACAGCGCCGGTTGCGCGGCTTGCTGCTGCAACTTGACCAGCGCGATGCGATAAGCGCGCAGTGCCTCGGCCAGGCGACCGCGCTTGGCGTACGCATCTCCGACCACTTGATAGCCGTGATAATCATCGGGATGGCGGCGGATGCCCTCTTCCAAGTCGCTGATGACGCTGTCCAGCAACGCGGCGGCATCGACCAGCGCCGCGTACAGGGTGAGTGCCTGAGGCCACTGACCGGCCAGCGCCATCTGGCGCGCCAAGGCGAGGCGCGCGTCAGGCGCTTCGGGCAACGCGGTGGGCGCTGCCGCCATTTCGGCTGTGGGAGGCGTCTCTTCCACCCCAGGCGCCGGCGCGAGGCCGATTTCTGAAACCGGCGAGGTGGCAACCTGTTCGGCCGCTTCGGGGATGGGAGCGGCTTCGGGTGGCGCTTCCGCCATAACCGGCTCTGCCGCGACTTTTTCGACTTCAACCGGCAGGGTGGCAGCGGGTTCCACGGGTGCGGCGAC
>JANXAX010000349.1:0-287 GCA_025062175.1 Anaerolineae bacterium
CGCGACGATCGGTGGGTGTCTCCTAACCGGTGGCTATGGGTCGGTCATCGGGGCCTCCATCGGTGCCATTATCTTCGGCATGGCCCAGGTGGGCATCGTCTTCGCCGGTTGGGATACCGATTGGTTCTACAGCTTCCTGGGAGTGATGTTGCTGGCTGCGGTGTTGGTGAACAACTACACGCGCAAACGGGCACAAGAGATCAGCCTGGCGGCAGCAAAGGCACGCACGGAGGGGGAGGTCGGATGACGACGCGTCAACCTTTGCTGGAAGTGCGCAATGTGTCGAA
>JANXAX010000349.1:297-2836 GCA_025062175.1 Anaerolineae bacterium
TCTATGCCGGCGAGGTCACGTGCCTGTTGGGCGACAACGGTGCGGGCAAGTCCACACTCATCAAAATTCTTTCAGGAGTGTATCAACCTACGGAGGGAGATTACCTTTTCGAAGGCAAGAAGGTGTTGCTCAACTCGCCGCGCGAAGCGCTTGCCATGGGCATCGCCACAGTATATCAGGATCTCTCGTTGATCCCTTTGATGTCCGTGTGGCGCAACTTCTTCTTGGGTGCCGAGCCGGAAAAGCGCTTCGGGCCAATCAAGGGATATGACATCGGCTTTGCCAAGCGCACCGTGCGCGAAGTGCTCGCCCAGATGGGCATCCTCATCCGCGACCCCGACCAGCCCGTCGGAACGATGTCGGGCGGTGAGCGCCAGTCCATCGCCATCAGCCGGGCCATCTACTTCGGTGCGAAGGTGCTCATCCTAGACGAGCCCACCGCTGCTTTGGGTGTCAAGCAGGCCGGCATGGTGTTGCATCACATCGTGCGTGCCAAACAACGTGGGCTAGCTGTCATCTTCATCACGCACAATCCCAACCATGCTTGGCCGGTGGGCGACCATTTCATCATCCTGCGCCGCGGTCGCGTGCTGGGCGACTATCGCCGTGACGAGCTCACCCAGGCAGATTTGATGAACCTGATGGCTGGGGGAGAGGATCTCATCAAACTGCAGCAGGAATTGGAGGCATTGCTGAAGCAGCCACAGGAAGCGGTAGGAGAAACTGCCCATGTTCAAGAAGCTGTTGGTGCCAGTTGACGGTTCGCCCTACGCCAATCGCGCCGTGGATATGGCGGTCGGGCTGGCCAAATGTTGTGGCTCTTCGATCATGCTGGTGCACGTGATCCGCGATCTCTCCCTGCCACGTGAAATCCTCGAGATGATCGCATCCGGAGAGATCACCGCCGGACGGCTCCAGCTGCTGAAAGACTCAGCGGCCATCATCCTGGACAACGCAGCAGAGCGGTGCCGACAAGGTGGCATCCGAGAGGTGAGCCAGGAGTGTCTGATGGGTGATCCTGCTGGTAAGATCCTGGAATATGCGGCCCAAAACGGGGTGGATTTGATCGTATTGGGGCAGCGTGGACTGCAGCCCCATAGTGACCTGTTGGGCAGCGTCGCGCGCAAGTTGGTGAATACTACCACCATCCCGTGTCTGGTAGTGACGTGAGGGCAGTGGGCGACCGAGCGACGCCGTCAGCCACTGCAGAGAGGGTGATCACCAGCCGTCGCAATCCTCGCATCGTCGCGCTGCGCAAGCTGGACATGCGCAAATACCGCTGGCAGCAGCGGCGTTTTCGTGTCGAAGGCTTGCAGCTGCTGCATATGGCGTTAGATGCTGGCGCCCGCCCGTTGGAGGTTCTATATTGCCGCGAGCAATTTACCGGCCAGGAGGCACCCAGGCTGCTGCAGCGTTTTGCGCAGGCTGGCGCCACGCTGCTCGAAGTCTCGCCCGAAGTGATGCAATCGGTGTGCGAGCGCGAGATTGGACAAGGCTTGGTTGCCACCTTCGCGCTGGGTGAGACCGCTTTGCGTCCACTTCCTATCCGCTCGCACGATTTGGTGATCGTCCTGGATCGATTACAGGATCCGGGGAATATGGGCACATTGATACGCACGGCGGATGCCGTCGGAGCCGCTGCAGCGGTCTTAATCGAGCCGTGTGTTGATCCGTATGAACCCAAGGCGGTGCGCGGCAGCATGGGGTCGCTGTTCCACGTACCGCTGGTGATGACCGCCGATCTACCTCGCTTGTTCGCCTGGCTGACGGAGCAAGGGTTGCGCATCGTGGGCGCCGACGCGCATGTAGGCGAGCCTTGGGGAGATGTCACCTTGCGGGGCGGTGTGGCGTTGGTGTTGGGAAACGAAGCGCGGGGCATCTCCGCCGATGTGCGCCCATATGTCCAGGATTGGGTGCGTCTGCCCATTGTGGGCAAGGCTGAATCGCTCAACGTAGCCGTGGCCGGGGGCGTGCTGATGTACACGTGGCTGCGCCGCAACCTCGGAAATACGCTAGCCGACCCAGCGCCGTTGCACACAAGTTATAAGGACAAGAGTGTGTCTCAAGTCGGGGGCGAGTTGGAAGCACCAGCTTGAAACGGCAACCACATATCCGAGCCGCGACTGTCAAGACGCGGTGTTTCTGTCGCTTGCGCACGCGCGCGGCTCGGGTTCGAGTGCTGTCCCGTTCCCAGAAACACCCAGGTGAGAGAGGCTGACAGATAAAATGCCGGTGACTGTCTTTTCCGCCAGCAGTCTGCAGGACTACGTCACCTGCAAGCGCCGCTTCCAGCTGCGCTATGTGCTCGGCTGGGCCTGGCCGGCTTCTGAGACAGCTCGGCCAGCCGAACAGGAAGAGCACATCTGGCTGGGCCAGGAGCTGCATCGCTTGATCCACCAGCATCTCTTGGGCATACCGGCCGAGCGATTGTCTCCTATGGTGCAGCATGCCACATTGCGGCGCTGGTGGCGCGCCTATTTGGCTTTTGTGCCACAGCTGCGTGCGTTGCGGGTGTTGCCCGAGATCACTCTCTCGACGC
>JANXAX010000349.1:2846-3124 GCA_025062175.1 Anaerolineae bacterium
CCGTTTTGATGCCCTCGCATTTGCTGATCAGCCGGATGCCTCTAGCGCCCGCGTGATCATCTTGGATTGGAAGACCTACCGCCATCGCCCATCGCGGAGGTGGTTGGCGACACAGCTGCAGAGCCGAGTCTATCCAGTGGTGCTGCTTCGGGCAGGCGCTGCCCTGATGGCGTCGAGCAGCCCATCTGACGTGGAGCTGTGGTATTGGTTTGCCGAGCACCCCACGAATCCTGAGCGGCTGCCGTACAGTGAGGCCGCGTACCGTGCCGACGTTGCCT
>JANXAX010000034.1 GCA_025062175.1 Anaerolineae bacterium
CCTCGACGTCATACGCTATGGTATCACAATATCAATTGAGCGGAAGTCGAGTTGCAAACCGCTGTCGGTGAAACCGGTGAGGGACAGTCAGCTCACTATACACCGCGATTGTGGCGCGCCCGCAGCGACTCCAACCAGCCCAGATCATCCTCTTTGGAGGTCAGGCTACCGGTGAGGCCAAGGCCAGCAGCGACATTGACCAGATTGTGGGGATCGACAACGAAGTGATACCGATCACGAAGAAAAACGGGCGCTCTATCTGGAGGTAGTGCGATTATTGCGGGGTATCCGGTGTGCTGTGCCGGTGGACTTGATCGTACACACGCGGCGATGCCTGCTCGGTTTATGGAGTGCGGGCGCCTTTGCGCGCGAGGTGCAGCAAAAAGGGGTGGTGCTGTACGAAAGCCATCCCGCATGAAGGGTGGACCAGAGCAGCCGAAGACCCGGCAGCGGCACAGGCGTTGCTCGCTCACCCTGATAGTAGTGTCGCCGTTCACCCCCTTTACAACCTGTTTTTGTTCCACCTGGTGAACTCACCGGCAAATCCAACTGCAACTGAGAGATAGAGCACCTGCCCTATCTCTCAGCTCTTCCGGCAATAACTCTCCAGGAGACGAGACACCACCCCTAGGGGATGATCACCTTCTCCTCGGTGAGCAGGTGGATGCGTGAAGAGCAGTGGGCGATGGCGTCCTCTGCCGCTGCCTTGCCCTGCGGGGTGGCAAAGGCGGCCTTGCGCGCCTCGTCGTCGTCAAACCAGAATTCGGAGACGGCGTCGGCCGGCAGATTAGGGTCATCCTGTAAGACAACGCTCATGCGATAGTGGCGGATGCCAGGGATCTGCTGGCCCAACTTGGGATGTTCTTCCAGCGCCCAGCGGCGGAATTCTTCCAAGCTCATGCCCTCTTTCCGCTTCAGCAATGAGATCACTTTCAACATCGTCCTTGCCCTCTGTTGGAATTGCTAAATCGTGATGGGAAATGCCCCCTCCGGCGTCTGAGCACAGAGGAGGGGGCGCGCATGCCTATGCGCTGGCCTGGGTCAGCTGTTTCATCTTGGGTGACCGCTCCAGCGCGCGCAGCACCTTCTCCGGTGTGATCGGAAACTCGGTCAGCCGCACGCCGATGGCGTTCGAGACAGCGTTGATGATAGCTGGGATGGGTGCATTGGCCGTCATCTCGCCCACGCCTTTGACGCCATACGGCCCGTTGACCGAGGGATACTCCAGCACTACGCTCTCGATGCGCGGCAGCTCATGCGGGCCGGGAAGAATGTATTCGCTGAAGTTGCCCGGCGCATGGTCGGGCGAAGGGTAATAGGGCGCAGTCGTCTCATACAGCGCGTGCGCCATGCCCATAAACGCCCCGCCGATGATCTGCTCGCGTACTAGCGCCGGGTTCACCTGGCGCCCCACCTCGTAGGCGCTCTTCAGACTAAGCACCGTCACCTCGCCGGTCTCAGTGTCCACCTCCACCTCGGCCACCATACAGGCGTGCGCCTCAGTCGAGTCTGGATCCATCTTGCCTGTCTCCGGATCGACCGGACTCTTGGGCTTGATGTACATGCCGCGGCCGGAGATGCTGCGGCCATATTTGAAGTGTGCGGCCAGTGCAACGCTGGTGATGTCGATCTTGCGCTCCGGCGAACCTTTGACGTAGATATTGCCCTGGCCGTCGGTGTCTAGGTCGTCCGGACTGGCTTCCAGTTCCTCGGCCGCCACCTCTAACATGACCTTGCGCGCCTCCTTGGCGGCCATGATCACCGCATTGCCCACGCGGTGCGTGGCGCGGCTGGCGAAGGTGCCCATGCAATGCGGGCCGGTGTCAGTGTCGGCGGTGTCGATCAGCACCTTCTCAAACGGCACCCCCAACGCCTCGGCGCCGATCTGGGCGATGACCGTCTTCAGTCCCTGCCCCAGGTCGGTGCTGGAGAGCGAGATCACAAAGGTGCCCGTCGTCGTCGCATGGATGAGCGCCTGGCTGGGATCACCCCCCAGGTTCATCCCGGTCGGATAGTTCACTGCGGCAATTCCTGTTCCACGCAGCTTGGCCATCTTATGCTCTCTCCCTGTCCCACGAATGCATCTTCAGCAGATGTTCCGGCAGCGGGTGGCCGGCGAGCTCGGCCGCCGCCTTCATCACCTCGATCAGCGTGGCATCCTCGACCACCTTTTGATGCGGCCGCATATCCCCGTTGCGATAGGCGTTAATAAAGCGGATTTCCCACGGGTCCATGCCGATCGTCTCGGCGATCTTGTCCATCTGACACTCGACGGCAAACGAGGCAGGCGTCACTCCGAACCCGCGCATCGCGCTGGCCGGCTGCCGGTTGGTGTAGACGCAATAGACGTCGATGTACACGTTGGGAATGAAGTATGGGCCAGCGACATTCGCGGCATGCTTGGTGATCACATAGGGCGTGTGACGGTTGTAGGCGCCCGAATCGGCGTAGCTGATCACCTTGCGCGCGATGATGCGTCCGTCCTTCATCACCCCATCCTTGAAGTACATGCGCCAGGCGCTGCGCGTGGACGAGACACGCATCTCCTCCTCGCGCGTGTACTTGAACTTGACGGGACGCCCGGTCTTCATCGCCGCCAGGGTGGCGATCGGCTCGACGATGACGTCCACCTTGCCACCGAAGCCGCCACCCACCGTCCCGCCGACGAAGTGCAGCTTGCTGAAGGGCACCTGCAGGATCAGCGCCGTGTTATCCATGGTAAAGAAGAGCGCCTGGGTGTTAGTGTAGACTGTGTAGCGGCCATCCGGCTCCGGCTTGGCGACGCAGGCGGTTGTCTCAGTGGGCGCATGTTCGATCGGACTGGTGTTGTACACTTCCTCGATGATGTAATCTGCCTGGGCAAAACCCTTCTCCACATCCCCAAAGCGCACGCGCCGGCAGGGATGACCTTCATAAATGAAGTAATTGGTGCCCCATGGTTTGAGGATCGGCGCATCCGGCTTGAGCGCTTCTTCGACGTCGAAGACGGCCGGCAGTTCCTCCAGATCGAGGCGCACGCGCGACACCGCCTCCATCGCCGCTTCCTCCGTCTCGGCGACGATGGCAGCGATGGGCTCGCCCTTGTAGAGCACCCGGTCCACCGCCAGCACCGGCTCTTCGTCCGGCCCCACCCCGATCAGGCACAAGATGGTGTAGAGGTTCTTGGGCACGTCGCGGTGGGTAAGCACGCGCACGAAGCCGGGTACCTTCTCCGCTTCGGAAAAATCGACGTTGCGAATGATGCCATGGTGGATCGGGCTGCGCACCATCTTGAGGTGCAGCATGCCGGGAAACGAGATGTCATCCACATAGACCGTCTTGCCGGTCACATGGCCGATGCCATCGCGTCGGGGAACGGATTTGCCCACGACGTGAAACGTTTCTTTGACCTCACTTGCTACCGCACTCGCTACTTCACTCATTGCCTTACACTCCTCACTCCGCTATACAGTTTGTAAACGTCGCGCGGCATCCTCTGCAGCGCGCAGGATGGACTCGTAGCCAGTACAACGGCACACATTGCCCGCGATCGCATCCATCACCTCTTGGCGAGTCGGGTTGGGATTGCGATCGAGCAATGCCTTGATGACCATGATCATGCCAGGGCTGCAGTAGCCGCATTGGATGGCATAGTTGTCGAAGAACGCCTGCTGGATGGGATGCAACCCTTCCACCGGGGTGATCCCCTCCAAGGTCACCACCGTCTGGCCGGCGACGTCCTCCACTGGCAGCAGGCAAGAGAGCACTGGTTCACCGTTGACCAGTACAGTGCAGCTGCCACAGCCGCCCTGACGACAGCCAGATTTGGTGGCGGTGAGGCGTAGATGCTCGCGCAACACAGTTTGCAACGTGGTCAATGGCTTGACCATCACCTCCACGTCGCGGCCGTTCAGGTTAAACGTGACGATTCGGGATGCCATAGGGTCTCCCTCCTATCCCATAATACGCTCCAGGGCACGCCGTACGAAGACTTCGGTCATGCGGCGGCGGTACCAATCGGTGGCAATGGCGTCGGTGAAGGGTTCGCATTCCGCAGCGGCTTCTCTGGCCGCCTCGGCGATGGTTGCGGCGTTGAGCGGCGCGCCGCGTAACACTTGCTCTGCACGCCGCGCGCGGATGGGATGGGGGCCCACCGCGTTCAACGCCAGGTGCGCGTCCACCACTTTGCCTGCCTCGACGACCACGTGCGCCGCCACGGTGACGATGGCGGGCGTGTTGGCATGCCTGCGCCCATACTTGATGTAGCTCATCTTGCCACGCGGCAGCGGGATGTGCAATGCGGTGACCAGCTCATCCGGCGCCAGGGCGGTCGCCATGAAACCAGTGAAGAACTCGGTGAGCGGCAACGCGCGCTGACCACGCTGCTTGCTCGCCAACACGACCGTGGCGTCCAAGGCAAGCAGCGCCACAGCGAGGTCGCCGGCAGGCGGCGGGGCGAACAGATTGCCCCCCACCGTGCCCATGTTACGAATCTGCCAGCCGCCGATATGACGCACCGCCTCTTGCAACATCGGGATGTCGGTCTGGTGCGCCAGCTGCGTCAGCGTGGTGGTGGCGCCGACCACCAACGTGCTATTCTCACGCCGCACCGTGTCCAGCCCGGCACGACGCAAGCCCATCACTTTCTCCGGCATCGAGATGCCCTCGTTGATGAGCGGCATAGCGATGGTGCCCCCGGCCATCACCAACAACGCAGGAGCGTGTTCAGCGAGCAGGTCGAGGGCCTGCTCCAATGATTGGGGTAAGAAATACTCCTGGACAGCCAATTCCACACCTCCTATTCTTCGAGCAGAGCGAAGAAGCGCACCGGCGCCCCTTCGGCCCCTTTGATTTTCAGGAAGGGAGCGAAGAACAGAAAGCGTCGCCCACCTGTGGGCAATTGCGACAGATTGGTCATCTGCTGCATCAGGAAGGCGCCGTTTTCGAGGATGATCTTGTGGATGATAAAATCTTCCGAGGTGAAGTCGGGCAAGCGAGCGCAGTACTCACTGAAGCAGTCAAACCCGATGGCACGCGCACCACGGTCCACTAGCCATTGCGCCGCTTCGGGCGTGCAATAGGGCGATTCGACATAATAGGTCGGAAAGTTGCCCCATTGTTTCTCGCTCCAATCGGTGCGCACCAGGACGATGTCACCGTGGCGAATGGGAGGCGCGTGGCGTTCCAGATCGGCCACCGAGATGCCGTGGTTGGCGCCCACGAAGCTGAGATCGATCACTAGCGCTTCGCCGCAGACGCGTTCCAGCGGCACATCCGCCGCTGTCGCGCCGCCGGCTTGCACGTGGAGCGGGAAGTCGACGTGCGAGCCGGTGTGCAGTGTCATCTCTAGCTTGCTCGCTTGCCAGAAGCCCGGGCCGCGATGCACCGGCGTCAGCTTGAGGCGGGTGTGCACGGAGGGCGGGCTCAACGTGTCCTCGCCGATGGTGACGGTCAAATCGACAATGCGCATAGATTCTCCCTATAATGGCTTACTGAGAAGTTTGAGGTGCAGCTTGAGCTTGTAATTCCCGATCGAAGCATGCCAGGCTCTGGTTGATCAGGCTGCATGCCACGCTTTGGAGCAACCGTCCACTTAACGTGGCCAGTGCGCCGGAGATCATCGCCTGGGCTTCGTAGGTGAGCTCGGTACGATGGTCCATCGTCTCGCGCAGTGTAAAGATGACGCTGCCCTGGATAGCGCCGGTAGGACCATCCACCACCCCGTCGAACGCGCAGTATTCCGGGGGGCGTTGTTCGCGGATCTTGACCTGGGTGCGATAGGTGCCGCTCACCGCCGCAATGCCCACGCGAATGACACCGTGATATTCCTCTGGGCTCACTTGGGTGAGCTGCTGGCAGCCAGGAATCAGCTTCGCCAGGGAAGCAGGCTCAAAGATATGCGACCAGACCAAAGTGGGAGGTGCTGGGAAGACGTGACTTCCATGTAGGGTGAGCACGATCTCTACCTCGAGATTCAGGGATGTGGCAATCCCATGCCATTTATTTTACATTGTACCATATCCGCCACCCTCCTGCAAAAGTCTGGAGTGTTGCAAGGTACATTTCGTTTTTAAGGGGATCGGAACGGAGCAAGCAAGAGCGATTGTGAGTGCCTTATAAGTGTAGCGCGCTGCGCCTCGACGGCCTGCGACAGTCTTTATCGGTGCGGACGGAGTCAACCCGAGCCGTGCACGTGAGCGCCTCAGCCACGCGCATCAGCAAGCGGCTGCAACCGCTCCTGGACGGTCACATGGCTCGGATCTTGTGGGTGGCAGGGTAACTTTCATCCTCGGCCGCTGAGCCCCCGTTGCGTGATGCGGCCCTCTTCCATCATGAAAATACACCCGGGCAATGCCTCCCAATTTTTTGACAATAAGCCAAGTGTGGGCTAAACTTATCGATTGCTCTTTGTAACCTCAAGCCCTATGGCAAGCCCGATCGATAGCAAGGCGATCTTCTTGCTTTTATCCTTATAAGGAGGCATTGATGGCGGCGACTTATACAACTGAGCAACTGCGCAACGTGATCCTATTGGGCCACGGAAGCTCAGGTAAAACTTCACTCTCAGAGGCGATCCTTTTCAGCGCCGGCGCGATCAATCGGATGGGCAAGGTCGAAGATGGCACCACCGTCTCCGACTCTGACGAAGAGGAAATCCGGCGACGTATCTCGCTGAATCTGACCCTGCTTCCGTGTGAGTGGGAGAAACACAAGATCAACGTGTTAGACACGCCTGGCTACCTGGACTTTGTTGGAGAAGTGATCTGCGGTCTGCGTGTAGCCGACGCGGGTATTGTGGTGGTGGACGCTGTATCCGGTGTCGAAGTGGGCACCGAGCTGGTATGGCAGCTTGCCGACGAGCATCGGCTACCACGATTGGTGTTTGTCAACAAAATGGACCGGGAAAACGCCAGCTGGCAGCGTACGTTGGAAAACCTCCGCGCCAAGTTGAAGGGCAACTTCGTCCCGTTGCAGCTCCCCATCGGGGAGCAATCCAGTTTTGAGGGGGTGATCGACCTCGTCGAACGCACTGCCTGGGTCGGCGACAAGCCGCCTGCGGAGGTGCCAGCACAGCTCGCCGACGCCGTCGAAGAGGCGCGCACGGCGCTCATCGAGGCGGCTGCCGAAAGCGACGATGCCCTTATTGAGAAATATCTGGATAGCGGTGTGCTCAGCGATGTGGAGATCGTGCAAGGACTGCGTACCGGTATCGCTCAAGGCCGCATTATTCCGGTGCTGTGTGGCGCCGCTCTGCGCAATATCGGCACCAAAGCACTGTTACATACCATCGTGCGAGATATGCCTCAACCGGTCGCGCACGTGAAGGTCACGAACGTCGCTACCGGGGAAGAGGAAACCATCGCCGGTGATCCGAACGGGCCAGTGGTCGCTTTCGTGTTCAAAACAACGGCGGACCCCTACGTGGGCAAGCTGACAATGTTGCGCATGTACTCGGGCACGCTCAAGTCCAACTCATACGTGGTCAACAGTCGCACCGGCACCCAGGAACGCATCGGGCAAATTATGAGCATGCGCGGCAAGGAACAGGTGCCGTTGGACGAGTTGCCCGCTGGTGACATCGGGGTGGTCGCTAAGCTGGGCGACACGGTCACTGGCGATGCCCTTTGCGACCCAACCTATCAGGTGCGCTTCCCGCCCTTTAAGTTCCCCGAGCCGGTCTTCGCTGTAGCCCTCTCCCCCAAGACCAAGGCCGACTCGGCCAAGATGGTGCCCAGCCTCACCCGTCTAGTAGAGGAAGATCCGACGCTGCGCTGGCGCAACGAGCCAGGCACACGTCAACTCCTCCTGGAAGGCATGGGCGATGCCCACGTGGAAGCCGGCATTCGCAAATTGGAACAGAAATTTGGCCTGGGCGTCATCGCCTCGCTGCCCAAAGTGCCCTATCGCGAGACGGTCACCAAGGTGGGCAGCGCTGCCTATCGCCATAAGAAGCAAACCGGTGGCGCCGGTCAGTTCGCCGAGGTCCATATGCGGCTGGAACCGGGTGAGCGCGATTCGGGCTTCGAGTTCGGCTGGGAAGTGTTCGGCGGCGCTATCTCGTCGTCGTTCCAACCCTCGATCCAGAAAGGTATTAAGTCTGTACTGGAGTCCGGGCCGTTGGCCGGCTATCCCGTCGTGGACGTGAAAGCCATCGTCTACGACGGCAAGGAACATCCGGTCGACTCCAAAGATATTGCCTTCCAAATCGCCGGCCGTGAGGCGTTCAAGGAGGCGTTCAAGCAATCTGGCCCGGTATTGCTGGAGCCGATCATGGAGGTCACCATCGTCGTGCCTGAGGAGTTCATGGGGGACGTGATGGGCGACCTGTCGACGCGGCGCGGTCGAGTGCAGGGCACCGATCAGGAACGTGGCAACGCCATCATCCGCGCCGAGGTGCCGCTGGCTGAGATTCAACGCTACGCCACCGATTTGCGCTCGATGACCCAGGGACGCGGCATCTTCACCATGAAGTTCTCTCGATATGAGCAGGTGCCGGCGCATCTGCAGGCCGAGATCATCGCCCAAGCAGAGAAGGAGCGCAAAGAAAAAGAGGAAGAATAACCGCGTCACATCCCCTGACGGCGGACGTCAAAAACACAACCGGGGCAACCATCGCGGTTGCCCCGGTTGATGTGTCGGATACAGCTGGATCTACTCGGATTGGATTGAGACCATCACGTTGGTGCCTTTTTCCTCCTTGCTGATCATCACCGACGCCGTGTCTTTGCCCTTGGTGAAAGTCAGCGACACCCAATCTTCAAACGTGGTCTTGCCGTGCTCTGCCAACTTCCACCCCTGCTTGGGCATCTCAGTTTCGTAGAACTTGGTCACTTCATCGACGCTGAGCGCCGTCTTGTACGAGACCATGCCAGGCATTGAGAAGTCAATCTTGGCATCCGCGGTCATAGGAATGTCCTCGCGCGCGCCTCGCTGCGCGAGCGCCTCGGCCGGTGGTTCGATCGTGATGGGTTGGTTGACGTCGAAGACCTTATAGGTCATGTTGATAGAACCCTTGTCGAACATAGGGTTCTCTTCTCCCTCGCTGGTAACGATGTCGGCGACCAAGGAGAAGTTCACGATATAATCCCCTTCGACGGCGAGACACATCTCCCCGCTGGCACGGTTTACTTTCCCCAGACCTTCAGTTTGAGGGATCTCCTTCTCGGTAAAGGTATAGTTGTAGCACTTTACATTGTTGATGGTTTGCTCAGATGCTCCACCTTTCGCCTTTATGTTAGTGTCCAGGCCCGGCAACAAGAAGGCAGGTGTCATTTGCATAAACTCGGCCGAGCTCATATCGTGAGCGGGTATTTGCATCCACGATTCGGTCCCGCTCTGATACATCCATCCCGTGTCTCCCACCTGAACATATGAGATCTTGGTGACCTTTTCCGGGTCCATACCCTCCAAGCCGATGCTCTCCATATGCAATTCGTAGGCGGGTGGTTGGCGCACGAAAGCGAGCTTGAGATTGAAAAAGCCCTCCACCTGCTTGTCGACCTTCGTGCCGCCCTCTTGTTCGAAGGCTTTCGTGCCATTCCACGAAAGTGCCATCTCACTGCGGAAGCTGTCCAGGGTTTGCAGGCCGCTAGGTAATACTTTCTCCGGCGCTCCCGGCTCTTCCATTTCTTCCAGTTCGCCTATTTCCTCAGTAGGTTGAGGCGTGGCCTGCGGCAAAACCTCACCCGCTGGTGAGAGGCGTGCCACCGACTGTGTCGGCTCTGAAGGGGGCAGCGTCCAGGCCAGTCCCAACATTGCCAACACCACAATCCCGACCGTCATCAAGCGCTTGGTTTGCATAACTTTTCTCCTTTTCTTTGGGTGGGGGATTGCTCCCAAAACTTAAACCTTCTTACCCTTAACCCTTCTCCATCGTCCACAACCTTTGTCAGACCGGTTCAAAAGGTTGTGTAACTATGATACCAGAGAAATCGGACCATGCAAATAAGGATGTTGAAAAACATACCAAGTTACCCAGTTTATTGGGCCATTTTTCTTCTAGAATCTAAGTGGCCGGCGGACCTTTTCAACCTTTTCGCCGATCTCTGGTCACGGCTGGCACACTCACAGAATAGAAGGCGGACACCGCAATTTGTCCATCATCGCACAGGCAGCGGCGACATGGCGATATCCATTGTGTAGGCTGAAGTTGAGATGACCCGCCAGCAACGCATCAAATGCATAGCCGGCCAGGCGCCGCAAAGAGGCCAACGTGTCCGGTACACTGCAGTCATAGGTGTTCTGCAGGATGATCTTGCCACCGAAGAAGAGAGCATCCCCGCTGACCAGATAGCGACGCGCGTGGTCGCACACCAGATAACACTGGTGGTCGTGGCTATGACCGGGTGTGGCAATGGCCTGGATCGTATAGCGGCCAATCTGGAGCGATTCGCCATCTTGCAGCATCCGGTCTACCGGACATGCACGATAGACATAGGTGGGAGGATACATCCCAGCTGCCTTGGCCTGGGGCAGGCAGACCGCCAGCTCATCGCCTGTGCTCAGGATGCGCGCTGTCGCCGCCGAGGCGTAGATCGTGAGCCCGGGAAGGCGTTCGCGCAGGTGCGCCGCACCCCCAGCGTGGTCGGAATGGGCATGGGTGAGAAAGAGATGGGCGATGTGCTGCGGCACCAGCCCGTCCTGGCGGCATATCTCCAGGATGCGCTCAATCCCTAGTCCGGTGCCGCTGTCGAAGACGATGTAGCCCGCTTCTCCGGCATCGAAAAGATAGACATTGCAATCATAGGGGTCACTCAGGTCAAAGCCGAATGCGCCACTGCCGATGCAATACAAATGGGATTCAATGCGCATAGAGCCTTCTTCCTCCCATCAGAGGTCATCCGTCCGGAAGCATCGCCAACTTCTGGAACAGGCGGTTCTGCAACCACACCCAACGCCGATACGCTTCACCCGACTGGGCGGCGGCGATCTCCCGCGCCTCGCCGATGGCTTGCTGGAGTGCGCGGCGCTCCGGTGGCACGCGCAACCAAGTTAGATAGCGCTCCGCCTCGGCAACGCCGCCCAGCAGCGGCGCCAGGTCTTCAGCAATAAAGCGTTCCCAGGTGAGATCAGCGCAATAGCCGAAGCGGGCGAACGCGAGGTAGTTGATCTCGTTCACAGTGCTGAAGGCGCTCACCTCGCCGAAGATGGTGGCACCCTGCATGCCGGTGCGCACCATCAGCTGCATCATCTCGGCAAAGCGGTCGGCCACCAGTTCATAGCGTTCATGGTTCCACTGCGACCCCATATGGGTGCGCAGAATGTTATGCGGGTGCGGCAGGCGAGCCACGTGTTCGCGCGTCAGCTGCGCTTTCACTTTGGGCCAATAGGAACGGTTGATGCAGAATTGATAGATGGCATCTCCTGGCAGCGCGGCCAGTGGGGCCAGTCGTTCCAGGTCCAGGATGTTATCCCAGTATGCCTCGCACACCAGCCAGAGGTCGTTGCGGGCGCGCCGCGCGGCGGCAAACAGACGCGGATAGAGCAGCGCCATATCGCGGTGTGACCAAGTGGCATCAGCCTCGCGACGCGCGCGACACTCTGGACATACACATACCCCATAATCGCCCGTCTCAAAGTTGATGCCACCGATCTCGAAGGTCTCCGCCAACCACTGGATCGCCTCCTCGTGATAACGCGCATTCTCCGGCTTAGAAGGGCAGGCGGCGTCCGTGTAATGAGTCTCAGGAAACCAGAGCTCCGGAAGGTCAGGCAGGTGAAATGCCGGCGGCTTGTCGAACACAGCGCGCAGCTCGGGGTGACGACGCAGCCAGTGGGTGAGATTGTAGGGATGATCCCCTTCCCAATAGATGCCGCCGTAGGCATTGATACCGACGCCCGGGAGGATGCGCACACCGCGTTCAGCGGCATAGCGACACAGCTCTTGAGCCGCTTCAACCCCGCCGTGATTGTCCCGCAAGAAACCATAGATAGTGACACCGTTGATGCGGTGGCGGCTCATAAAGTCGACCAGACGACGATAGTCCTCCAGGAAACCCTCGCGTGGCTTGGAATAATAATTCAGCGCGCCGATCTCCTGGATGCCCACCTGTTCCAAATACCAATTGGTGCTATGATCCCACGTCCAAAACAGGCGGTAAGGCAGAGCCGGCACCTGCAACGTGTCCAGATGGGGCACCGCTAGCACATCGTCATATTGCTTCAAGTGGCGTGTGCCCAACTCGTGGACGGCATAGATCAGGCCGGGACGTCCGCCGCCAGCGATGAGCAGCAGTGGCCATCCGCGCCACACATCACTGCACAGCATAAAGCCATCCTCGGTCAGCGAGCTCCAGGGAATCGGTCGGGTCAGCGCATCGGGCAACGGGCTGTTCGGTTCGCTCAGCACGATCAGCCAGTCAACCTGCTCGGGTGGCAGCTCGGTGAGCGCCGAGAGTTTCACCAGTTCCGCTGTGCGTCCGGCCAGATAGTGGCGCAGCTGACATATAGCATGGGCCTGGTGGTCGATGTCGGCTGCCACTAGGATCCGCGCGCGGGAGGGCAAATGTAGATAGGAGGCGTTCAAAGGTATCAAGGTCTCACTCCTCTCTCGAAGGATCATCCGGCACCCGGGCCGATAGTAAAGTAATCACGTTGTGGTTAGGGGTCAAATGCATAGGGTGTGGGCGTCGAAGGGGCTGCGGACGTGCACCCACACCTACTTGGCCCGAGTGCCAACGTGATTGTCTAACCTTCTCCGTGCACGATCTGGTAATGGCCTCCCGGCGCACTTACCCCCAGTATTACCACCCGGTGTGACAATTGTGGTATCATAGTTTGTAGCTATGATAAGGAGTATACTTAGGTTGTCGGACGAGACGTCCAAGCATTACGATGTGATTGTGATCGGTGGGGGGCATGCTGGCATCGAAGCGGCATTGGCAGCCGCCCGCATAGGTGCGCAAACCCTCCTGCTCACTACGCACCTGGACACCATTGGCCGGATGAGCTGTAATCCCAGCATCGGCGGGCCGGCGAAGGGCCACCTGGTGCGCGAGATCGACGCCCTCGGCGGGGAGATGGCGCGTGCGACGGACCGCACGTTCATCCAAATCCGCCTGCTGAACAGCAGCAAAGGGCCGGCGGTGCGCGCGCTGCGCGCTCAGGCAGACAAGCGGCAATACGCCTGGACGATGCGCCAGACGCTGGAGAACACCTCCGGGCTGGACATCAAGCAGGCGACCGTTGAGGAAATCCTAGTGCAGGAAGACCACGTGGTTGGTGTGCGCACCTTGTACGGTCAGACGATCTTGAGCCGCGTGGTGGTGCTCACCACCGGCACCTTTCTGAGCGGGCGACTTATCACCGGCGATTGGGTACGCCAGGGCGGTCGCGACGGAGAACCACCCGCCGTAGGACTAGCCGCCTGTCTCAGGCGGCTGGGCTTTCGGCTGGGTCGCCTCAAGACGGGCACGCCCCCCCGGCTGGACGCGCGTACGATCGATTTCAGCCAGACCGAGCCACAGTACGGCAGCGATGAGCCTGCCTTCTTCAGCTTTGAAAGCGACGTACGTGAGCTACCCGAATTCCTGCGCGTGCCGCCCCATCCGGTGTATCCCTATGTACGCCCGACTCCCTGGCGGCCGCAGTTGCCGTGTTATCTGGTGCACACGAACGCGCGCACGCATGAGATCATCCGCGCCAACCTCGATCGCGCGCCGCTTTTCACCGGAGTGATCCAGGGAGTGGGGCCGCGTTATTGTCCTTCCATTGAAGATAAGATTGTGCGCTTTGCCCACAAAGAGAGCCATCCGCTCTTTCTGGA
>JANXAX010000350.1 GCA_025062175.1 Anaerolineae bacterium
TGCCGAGTCGAACACTGGGGCGACGGAGCGATGCGCGTCGCGTTTGCAGGTGGGACGATAATGTTGACCGCTGCCGCGGGGCGTGCTTGGTCAGCGTGGGGTGAGGTGGCACGCACCGACGTGGTGATGTCCTTTATCGCCTGGGCGTTGGTCATGGCTGCGTTGTGGTGGCAGATGATGACCGGCATGACCACGACGCGAATGGTAAATGGATTGGCATTGTCCGCATTAGCGTTGTTGATCGCAATGCTCGTCCTCATTGCGTAAAGAATGGCGGGATTTAAGAGAAACGAGCCACGGTGTTCGTGTTCACTTCTGGCCTCTGTTCACGGGCTTGCGCGAGTGCCTAATAGCGCAACTTTGACAGACGCGGATATCTGGCACTATAATAGTGATAGTGAAGCGACGTGGCGCCCCGGTGGCGGAATTGGCATACGCAGCAGGTTGAGGGCCTGTGCCCGTATGGGCGTGGTGGTTCGAGTCCACTCCGGGGCATTATACTTTCCTAAGGCACTGAGCTACGCTCCTAGCGTAGCTTTTTTCTCGCTATCACATACTGAGGAGAACGGTTATGAGGACAGACAGTTTCAAAGGCCGAGATTTCATCACCCTGCTCGAATGGAGCAAAGAGGAAGTCGAGACCATCCTCGATTGCGCTCGCGACCTGAAGCGCCGCTATGCAATGGGAGAGCTGCATGACCACCTGCTGCGTGCCAAAACCCTGTTTATGATCTTCTACAATCAAAGCTTGCGAACGCGCAACAGCTTCGAGGCCGGCATGACCCAGCTGGGTGGCCATGCCCACTATCTCGACCCGGAGAAGATTTACACCCCGGCGATGGAAGGCAAGGAAGTAGCCTATTCCACCGAGCGCGTCTCCGATGTCGCGCGCGTGTTGAGTCGCATGGGCGATGGCATCGCTATCCGCTGTTACGGCGACCCGGTGGACTGGGTATATGGCGCGGCGAACACGTTGATTCGCGAGTTCGCGCGTTGGGCCGATATTCCTGTCTTGAACATGGAGGACGACAAGTACCATCCCTTCCAGGCGCTGGCCGATATTTTGACCACCTGGGAACGTTTCGGCACCTTCAAGGGGATCAAGTTCGTGATGAGCTGGGCCTACTCACCCAGCATCCATAAGCCGCGGGCCGTGCCGCAAAGTGCCATCATCGCCGCCACCATGATGGGCTGCGACACAGTGCTATGCCATCCGCCTGAGTTCGAGCTCGACCCGGAAGTGATCGCGGCGTGCCAGGCCAACGCCCAGATGAACAACGCCTCCTTTACCATCACGCATGATTTCGAGAGCGCCTTCAAGGACGCCCACGTGGTATATCCGAAAGCGTGGGCGCCAAAGTGTCTTTTCAAACCTCCTGTGGGCGAGGGTGACGAGCAAAAGGCCAAGGCAATCAACGAAAGCTACAAACATTGGAAGATGACGCGACGTTTGATGGAAACTGCCGATCACGAGGCGATCTATCTCCATTGTCTACCGGCAGACCGCGGCTGGGAGGTCGATAATGACGTGATCGACCACACTGATGTCCTGCGCGGATGGCGCTCCGCGGTCTATGAGCAGGCTGAAAACCGCCTGCACGTCCAGAAGGCGGTGATGACGTTGACGATGGGAGGACGGCTCTGACGTATGGACCTCTATGGGCGCGATCTGATCACCACCCAGGAGTGGAGCAAAGCGGAGCTCGACGTGGTCCTCGAGCTGGCCGCACGGATGAAACGTGACCGCTTCTCCGAGCGTTGGACAAAAGTCCTGGCACACAAGACGTTTTTCATGTTCTTCTACAACCCCTCGGTGCGCACCCGGCAGTCGTTTGAGTGCGCGGCCACTGAACTGGGCGGCCATGCGCAATTCCTGGTTCCAGAGACGATGCGCCTCAAGACGGCCACCACAGCGGGCGAGACAATTGAGGATGCAGCCAAGGTGATGTCACGCTACGCATGTGGTATCGGCATTCGCATTTTGGAGGACAAAGTCCCCTATTACGGCGCCGGCACCGAACTGCTGCGCGAATATGCCTATTGGGCAGATGTACCGGTCGTCAACATGGCCGACGACCGCTTTCACCCCTTCCAGGGCCTGGCCGATGTGATGGGATGGGCGGAATGGTTCGGCGGCGGACCGGGTCGACCGGATTACACTCGGCTGCAGGGCAAGAAATTCGTGCTCACCTGGGCACAAGGCGCTCTGGCGCGCAGCTGGTGCAGTGTCCAGGAAGCGCTTTTGATCGCCAGCCGCTTCGGCATGCACATCACCATTGCGCGTCCAGACGGCTACGATCTCGACCCAGAAGTGATCGAATGGACTCGGCAAAATTGCCAAGCATGGGGCACCTCGCTGGAGATCACCAACGATCCGGTGCGCTGCATGGATGGTGCGCATATCGTCTATGCGCGCAACTGGATGAGCCCCAATGCCTATCAGGATGGCCAGTTCAAGAAACAAGAAGAGATCGCCAAGGCGCTTTCGTATCAAGGTTGGACGTTGGATGCCGCGAAGATGGCGCGTACCGACAACGCCATCTTCACGCATCCCATGCCAGTCGACCGTGGCAACGAAGTAACCGACGACGTGGCCAGTGGTCCGAACTCGGTCATCTATCTGGTGGCCGAGAATCGTTTACACGTGCAGAAAGCGGTGATGGCGCTGACGATGGGTAACTTGTAGCTGGTTTGAAGGAGCATCCCAGGCCTTATCCGGGCGGCGTTTCCACCGCCCGGATGCACGCTATCGGCGTGCGGGAGAGAGAAAAAGAGATGAGTAGCATAGGTCGCAGAGTCGCAGTTGTGGCGATTGGTGGTAATTCGCTCATCAAAGACCCGGCGCACCAAACTGTGGAGGACCAGTACGCCGCTGCCAATGAGACCACCTATCACATTGCCCAAATGGTCCGTATGGGATGGGAGATTGCCATAACCCATGGGAATGGTCCTCAGATTGGATTTATCCTCCGGCGCTCCGAGCTGGCGCGCCACGAGTTGCACGAAGTCCCACTGGATGTCTGTGGCGCCGACACGCAGGGTGCCATCGGCTACGCGCTCCAACAGACTTTGCGCAACCATCTCCTTGATAT
>JANXAX010000351.1 GCA_025062175.1 Anaerolineae bacterium
CGGGATCGAGGATGCGTTCCAGGGTATGCAGCAACCGGTCGCGCACGATGGGCGCTGCCACAGACCAGTCGATCCGATTGCCACGTAAATTCGGCATCGGCGCCAGGACATACAACAGGCTGTGGCCCGGAGGCGCGTAGCTGGCTTCCGTCGCTGTGGGATGATTGAGGTGGAAGGAAGGATCTTCCGGAAGGCTATAGGTGCGGAAAATGGCGTCCAGATTAGCCCGATAGTCCCGGGCAAAATAGATGGACTGATGCGGCAGGTGGGGATAGGTTTTGTTCACACCCAGGAACAGAATGTATCCGGAGCAGGCGTAGCGCATGCGCTCCAGACGTCGGTCAGAATATGTCCGCCGCCAGGCGGGTGGGATCAGATACCGATACGTGTACGGCAGGTCGGCATTCGAAACGACGACCTCGGCTGGTATCCATTCACCCGATGCCAGGCGCACGCCGGTGACGCGTCCCTGCGCGATGCCGATCTCGGCGACTGGCGCGTTCGCGCGCAGTGCAACACCACGTGCCTGCGCCAGTTCTACAAGATCCTCCACCAGCCGATAGATGCCACCCCGGGGAAACCACATCCCCAGCGCCAGGTCCGCGTAGGTGATCAGGCTGTACATAGCCGGTGCGGCGAAGGGCGAAAGTCCCAGAAACATCGAGTGGAAGGAGAACGCTTTGCTCAGTTTATCGTCCCCGGCGAAGAAACGGCTGACTTGTGCGTAAAGATTCTGGTACGCCCGGGTGCGCAATAATCGTGTCATCGCCCGGGGGTTGACCAGGTCGGTGATGTAGCGATAGTTGCGCGTGACAAACTCCATGGCCAGCGCGTACTTGGTGGCGGCATCGCCTAGGAAGCGAAACACGCGCGGGGCACTGCCCGGGGCGATCTGTTCTACCGCTGCAGCCAACTCGGCCATCGTATTATGCAAGTCTAATTGGCTGCCATCGTGGAAGTAAATCCGGTAGTTGGGCTCCAGCCGTACGAATTGCAATCGGCGGTGCAGATCTTCACCGATGGAACGATAAAACTCTTCTAAAACCCCTTTCATCACCAGGATGGTCGGTCCCGTGTCGGCGCGGAAGCCATTTTCCACGATAACGTTGCTGCGGCCGCCGAAACGCGCCTGTTTTTCCAACACCTCTACCTCGAAGCCAGCGTGCCGCAGACGCAGCGCCGTCGCAAGACCTCCCAAACCCGCTCCGATCACCACCACTTTTGTCATAATAGGATGCGTTACTCGCCTTTCTCAAAGATTCAATTTTGCTCAAGTGCGGACATCGCACGGAAGAAAGGCCTCAAACATCGAGGAGGTCGTCAGCGGATGGCTCGAAGACCGATTGAGCATTCATCTGGAAGTCCCTTTGGCGCTGGCCAGCGCTACCTCGATCTGTGCAGATTTGCTCCGCACCGAAATTCGCTTCTCCGGCTCGACGCGCCCGTGCTTTAGCATTCGAGATATTACCTGTAATAGATAGAAAATGCAAAAATATGACAAGCCTCGCACATCGCTATTAAATGCACACAATCCGATCACAATAAAAACATAGGGATGTCAAAGCGCACCATGCAACGCGATGCAGTACCCCGCTGTTGCGACAGGCAGGGTTTCCGGTTTCTTGCGGCGAGGTCTTCGGGCTACGCCGACAACACAGGATAACACAGTGCTCACTGCTCCGCAGGTTGGGCGGTGAGCACATAATCCTTCAGCAGGAGCGGTGAGGTAGCCGTGGCGGCCTTTTGTACGAGCGAGCCGACCGGATGCATGCCCAGCAACATCCAGCGTCCGCGGAGCGTGCCGGCGATTAACATGCCGACCACTTGGCCGGTGTGCTGGCTGAGCAAGGGGGAACCACTGCCGCTCCAGTGCATCGGAGAAAAGGGCTCATCCATGAGCACCCACATAGCCTTGTCGCTTACCGATTGTACAGTGCCGCTCAGGATGCTCTGTCCACCGCCATCGCCGCCCAGACACTTGTAGAGCGCGACGCGCTCACCCGGCAACGGTCCGCCGCGCGGATCAGGCTGGAGCACATACGCTGGGTCAACCGCCCCCTCCGGATGCAACACCAGATAGTCCACCGTCAGATCGTCGCCGTCACGCGGACGGCCGGGGGGAAGGTATAGCCGCTCGAAGTCCACCGTGTATCCAGCTGGCTGGGCGCGCAGCCGGATCTGCTCAAGGGGGCGCATAGGATTGCCCGGCATGGCGTTGTGCGCCGCGGTCAGGCCGACGATGCGCCCGTCGCCAAGTGCCATCAGAAAGCCACACCCCACCATCTGATATTCCGCGTCGCGAAAACGCACCCACTCTTGGAAAGCGACATTGCCGCGCGGCAGCTCACCGCGCGGCGCCAAGATGGTCGGCGGCGGAGGTGTGGGATCAGGCGGCAACCCCACGACAGCGCGCACCGCCGACGCCACCAGGGCAACCGCGCTTACCACTACGACCAGAGGAAGGGCTAGTGACAGGACGCGCATCACAAAACGGATGTTCACACTTCCACCAATACGTCTATACGAGAGGTCATCGGATGACACCCAGCTCACGTCCCACACGCACGATAGCGACGATCGCTTCATCCATGTGTTCACGCTCGTGGACGGCTGAAACCATGAATCGGATGCGTGCCTCGCCCAGCGGCACAGTGGGATAGGTGACTGTCGTGGCAAAGACTCCCTCCTGGAACAAACGCTGATTGAAGCGTTGCGTCAACTGCTCGTCCCCCAGTAGCAGCAACGTGATAGGCGTCACGCTTGCGCCGATGTTAAACCCGAGCAGCCGCAGCTGATCTTGGAAGTAATACGTGTTTTTCCAGAGTCGGTTGACCAGCTCATCGTTCATCTCCAGGACGGAGACCGCCGCCAGACAGGCAGCTGTATCGGCAGGCGTCATCGCCGCAGAGAACAGAAATGGACTGGCACGTTGGCGCAGCCACTCGACAATGAGCGCCTTGCCGGCGACATAGCCGCCCACAACGCCGAAGGCCTTGGACAGTGTGCCCACTTCGACGTCCACCCTTCCCTGGAGACCAAAGTGATGCACAATGCCACGTCCACCGCGTCCTAAAACTCCCTC
>JANXAX010000352.1 GCA_025062175.1 Anaerolineae bacterium
CCAGTTTGCCGGCCAGACGACTGAAGTAGTAGCTCCCTAGCAAACATGCATGAAAGCTGCTGCCACTCCCCACCAAAAAGAGCGCCGGGGCGCTGCGCAGCGCCGCGAGAAAGCGGGCGGTCGTGGTGTCTTCGTTCAGCCGGCGCAGAAGCCGTTCGACGGCATGCGGTTGTTCGTGGATCTCCTTGAGGATGAAATGGGGAAAATCGCCCTTGTCAGCAACGGGTATCTCCCCTTCGAAGACCTCCGGCGCGCGCTCAACGAGTGCCCCATCACTGACACGACGCAGCTCAATTTCGTGTGGCCCTAAAATGACGATCTCACCGTCGTGGACGCGCAGAAAACGGCGCGTAAGCGGGAGAATGGAATGTAGATCAGAGGAGCAACAGGTGAATCCTGCGCCGATGCCCACCACCAGACCGGAGCCTTTTTTGATCGCATACAGCCGGTCGTCGTCGCGGTGGGTGATCACGAAGGCATAGTCCCCTTCCAGGTCAGCGTAAGCGCGCCGGATCGCTTCCACCATGTCACAGCCGCGGTCGAAATGGCGTTCTACCGCGTGGATGCACGTCTCTCCGTCGTTCTCGCCGCGCACCGTGTGCCCCTCGCGGGCGAACAGCTCGCGCATCTGGACGTTGTTGATGATGTTGCCATTATGGGCGCCCACTATATCGCCATCGCAATCGAGATGGGGCTGCGCGTTGCGCCGTGCCAGCTCCCCGAAGGTGGCCCAGCGCACTTGCACGATGCCACGCCGGCCGCGCATATCGGCAAAACCCAGGCGGGCGGCTACCTCGTCCACATGGCCGACATCTTTGCGCAAGTCAATGCCATTGGTGGAGACTGTCGCACACCCCGCCGAGTCATAACCCCGGTACGCCAACCGGCGACCTGCCTCAGTGAGCACCGGGCCCAAATTGGTCTCATGCGCGGTGATAATACCAAAAATGCCACACATAGCGCATTCAGAATGGAAAACCCCTCGAGAAGAACCGGCCGCTTAAATATACGTTACTATAGCACGACTGGCGGAGCTTGTCAAGACATCGACAGAAAATATAGATATTCAACCTTGTTTATCCTCTATTGGTTTAAACGCAACGGCTTCGATCTCGATGCGAGCGCCCAGGGGCAGGGCGCCCACTTGCACCGTTGAGCGAGCCGGCGGCGCAACCGGAAAGAACTCGGCATAGACGCCGTTCATCGCCTGAAAATCGTTCATGTCGGTCAGAAACACGGTGGTCTTCGCCACATCGGCCAGGGAGCAGCCGGCCGCCTCCAGGATGGCTTGCACGTTGCGCAACGCCTGGCGTGTTTGTTCCACAATGCCCCCTGCCACAAGCTGGCCCGTCGCCGGGTCCACCCCGGTCTGCCCGGCGGTGAACACCAGGTTGCCCACTTGAACCCCCTGGGAGTAAGGCCCTATGGCGCGCGGCGCCTGTTCGGTGAAAATAGTACGACGTGACATCGGTTCCTCCTGCTTCGCAGAAATTTTGGGAATCTTATCTCACCCAAATGGGTCGTTTGACCATCGGAAACGGTGAAGCTCTTCTCGTCCTAATCTCGCGCTGTGCCGTCCAGCCCTAATTCCGCAGCGATTTCCTGCATGGCACGCAGCACCACTTCTACGTGTTCCCACAGCTCCATGCCAATCGCGGCCGCGCCTGCCTCGATCTCGGTGCGATTCACCCCGGCGGCAAACGCGCGATCTTTCCACTTATTCTTGACGGACTTGACCGTGACATCGCGGATGTCCTTGGACGGACGCACCAGAGCTACCGCGGTGATCAGGCCGGTGAGCTCATCCACCGCGTATAATGTATGCTCCATCAGGCTTTCACGCTGCACACCAGTGACCTCGGTGGCATGCGAGAGAATGGCCCGGACGATGGTTTCATCATACCCGTGCGCGCGCAATATCGGAGCACCAGTGTTAGGATGCCCGTCTGGAGCTACCTCGGGATGTTGTTCATAGTCAAAGTCGTGGAGCAGCCCCACCAGTCCCCACATGTCCTCGTCCGCGCCAAAGCGGCGCGCGTAGGCGCGCATCGCCGCTTCGACGGCTAACATATGGCGGCGCAAATTTACGTTGTGCGTGTAGGTACACACCAATTCCCAAGCTTTCTGTCGTTCGTCCATGAACTCACTCCGTTGCGCCTGGTCTCGTCACGATTTAGGCAGCACGGGCTGAGATACCTGTTTCCACTTCCGCGCGCATTATATGCCCGAAGCGTGTACTCAGCCACTCGAAGGGTCTAACACCAAGAGCTGCCCCAAATCAGCGCCTGTCGACGCCGCACCGGGCAGCCACGCACCCGACGGATCACGCCAGCCGATGGAGAGGGTATAGACGCCGGGGGACAACGTTTGGGGCAGCGTCAGGTCGAAACGGTCGCGCACCCACTGCCCCGCTCGCCATCGATGGGTGGGATAATCCCCTGCCAGCGGTTCTTCTCTCCTCAGCACGACGGGCGCGCCATGTTCGGGGAGCAGCCACGCTTCCAGCCAATATCTCTCAGCCGGGGCTCGGGAAACCTCCCAGAACAAGGAGACGTGGGTGGTCTCGCCCGCTTTGAGGACGCGCTTGGCGACGGAATAGCCACGCAGTATAAAAAGCTCGGCGAACTCGATGGAGCACGCGTTGGGGACGCGGAATCTCTCCGGGACAGAGGATGCTATAGCGCTAGCGGGATGTAGAGTCTGGAGGATAAGCGCATGCGCTCCCGCCGGCTCCTCCAGAAGTAAATTGCGCCCCGCTGAACGCTCCTGCAGTCCGACCCGAAGGGTATAGGTGAGCGGAGGGAGATCCGGTGGCAAAGCGAGATCCAACCACTGCAGCGCGCGCACGCCGGGCAACCAATCCACCACGTCATACCCGATGGTGTCGGCCTGTGCCCAGACAAAGCCATGCCGGTCCACCACATGGGCATAGAAGGCATAGTCAGGATTGCCTGGCACATCCAGCAGTGTCTCCCAGCCCAGCAGCAAGTGGAACGTTTCGCCGGCACGTATCTCTCCAGAAAGCTCATACCCCCATAACGCCACGATCGGCTGAGGAGCGCCAATGGCCCCCAGCA
>JANXAX010000353.1 GCA_025062175.1 Anaerolineae bacterium
CTCTCGGCCATTAATTTGGCCAAAGATTCGCTGCAAAAGAAAGCCGGCAGGCCGACTATGCTCCGAAGTTTCTCTTGCAGGGGAAAGTCCTTCCACCCTAAGTTAACCGCCGAGACCCTGCCTTCTGCGTCCATGATGCCGGTATAGCTGACACCCAGAGCCAGGACACGAGACCTCTCGGCGGTGTCCAAGTTCGCCAAAAGGCTCTGCACACCTTTACGCAGCACCTCGGCATCCAGCTTTCTGCCCCAGACGACGGGAGTTTCCCAGCGATGACGGACCTCGCCGATGAGGTTCGTCAAGCCGAAACGCACTCGACAGCCTTCTAGGTCGAGCGCTATGAAGTAGCCTTTTTCCGGATTTAGCTTGAGCTGCTCGGGTTACCTGCCACCTGAAGAGGCCAGCCGCTGGTTGGACTGTATCACTCCCCGTTCCACGAGCTGGCGGACGGCCTGGCTCACCGAAGCCGGGTTCAATCGGGTGCTGCGCGCGATCTGTTTGCGGGTAGCGTAGCGGCGTTCGTACAGCACGCCGAGGATGCGGCGAATCCAGCGAAGGGGGAGGCGGGGCGCGCTTCGTTTACTCACCGTCGGTTTTTATTGGCAATTCTCGATTGTACCAGGTTATGGGCCTCGGGTAGGATTTCTTTATTTTTTACAAAAAGTCCCTTGACTTGGATTCGCGGCGGTGGTAAGCTAGGAGCCGCAGATGGGCGCGAAGGGTGGCGCGCCCGGCATTCGTCCGGGGGGGACAAGCGTGGGAGTCCGAATCCTGAGCTCCCTATCGGTTGCGGTAGCTGTTTGCTGGGCTTGTGCTGCTGGGTCGGTTCGCGTCCGCCCCTCCCCGGATCGGCCGTTGGCGGCGGAAATCCTTCGTCACTGGCGCGAGGGCACCCGTAGGGTAGCCATAGAGCCAGGAACCTATTCCATTGTTCAGCCCGGTGAGGAGGCGCCGCTCACCTTCCGCGATGTAGCGGGTTTGGAGATCGATGCCCGTGGGGTCACCCTCATCTTCCGCGATCCGCCCAGTGGCGGGTTCCTCTTTGAAGGCTGCCGGGATGTGGTCTTGCGAGGTGTTACCATTCGGTTCGAGCCATTACCATTCACGCAGGGCCAGCTGGTTGCCATCGCCGCTGACGGAAGTTGGTACGAGCTGGTGATCGACGAAGGCTATTTGGAGCTTGACGACTCCAGATACTTCTCGGAGCGGCCGGTCAGTTACGTCATGGACCCGAGGACGCGCTGCTGGAAGGAGGGCATGTTGGATCTGTCGCCGACGCGAGTCGAGAAGTTGGGCCCAAGGCGATTCCGGTTGCACTGGCCCCGACCCAGCGGTCCCGACGTTTACCCTGTGACGGTGGGCGATCGCATGGCCTTTCGGGGCAAATTGCGTCGGCACGCCATCAGTGTACGCAACTGCGCCAACATGCTGTTTGAAGACATCACCATCCACTCGGCGCCTTTTGCCGGCATCGTGGAGGCTGGTGGCGAGGGGGGCAACGTGTACCGGCACATCAGCGTCCGACCGGGCCCGCCTCCCGCCGGCGCGATCGAGCCGCCGCTGTTTTCCACTGTGGCGGACGCCTTCCACAGCGCCAACGTTCGTCGAGGCCCCCGCGTGGAGGAATGTCACTTCGAGGCCATGCCGGATGACGCGGTCGCCATTCACGGCACGTATTACTTGGTGGCCGCGGCGGACACCCGTGGTTTGATCTTGGCCAGGGCGCGCGACGCTTTCTATCCCGGCGACCGCTTGCGTCTGTTTGACATCTTCAATGTGCCCGTGGGCGAGGCGGTGGTGGTAGCGAACGAGCCTCTCGCCGAGTTTGCGTTGCCCGCCAAGACTGCGCGCAGCACGATTGGCGACATCTCTGGTGGGCCTTACGTGCGCGTACGTACGGAGCCAGCGCTGAGCGGGAAGTTCGACTTCATGGCTAGCAACGTCTCGCGGCTGGGCAGTGGCTACGTAGTGCGCAACAACGTGATCCGTAATCACCGCGCGCGGGGGATGCTGCTGAAGGCCGAGGACGGCTTGGTGGAGGGTAACCTGGTGGAGGGCAGCACGATCGGGGGCATTGTGCTGACGCCGGAGTTCTGGTGGGCCGAAGCCTGCTACAGCCGGAATGTAGTGGTGCGCAACAACACGGTGCGGCGCGTGGCTTACTACTCCCACGACAACGGGGCCATCATGCTGGCGGCTTGGGACCGGGACCGCAGCCGTGCCATTCCCTCGCGGGCCCATCGCAACATCGTGATTGAAAACAACACCATCGAGGACATCAACGGGGTGAACTTGATGATCACCTCGGCCGAGGGTGTGGTGGTGCGGAACAACCGCTTTGTGCGCCCGCATCATCGCCCGCCTTTCAACTGGCCGAATCGCTGGGGTTTGAATCGCCGGGCGGTGGTTTGGCTGAGTGAATGCGACAACGTATCGCTCGAGGGCAATCAAGTAGTTGCGCCGGGGCCGTACACGCAGGTTCTGCTCGAGGCCACGGCCACAGTGCGCGGCAGGGGATTTGAATCGGGCATCAAGCAGGCTGTAGATAATTGAGACTTCTCGCAAAGGAGGGGTGGCAATGTGGCGCCGTTCCAGTAAGATAAGGATCCTGCTCTGGCTGCTGATGATCGCGATCCCTATGGCAGCGCAGAGCTATCGAGGCCGCATCTCTGGCATCGTGACCGATCAGACGCAGGCAGTGGTCGCGAATGCCAGCGTGACGCTGGTCAACGTGCATACCGGTGTGAAATGGGTGCGCCAAACCAGCGAAACGGGCTTCTATCTGTTCGATTTGTTGGACCCCGGCACCTATACGTTGACTGTCGAAATGGCTGGCTTCAATCGTTTCGTTCAAGAAAACATTGTCGTGCAGATGCGTGGCGACGTGACGGTCAACGTCGTTTTGCAACCGGGCGTAGTTCAGCAAAGCATCACGGTCACCGAATCACCAGTGGCTGTACAGTTTAATACGGCGGCCAAAGATTTCACGATTGACGCACGGCTGGCCGCCGAGGTCCCACGCATTGACCGTAATCCCTTCAAGCTGACCTTGCTCGCGCCCTCCGCCATCAACACA
>JANXAX010000354.1 GCA_025062175.1 Anaerolineae bacterium
GTCGGCGCCTGAGTCAGGAGTGTGACGTTGCGAATGCCTTTTTCGCGCACGGCTTGGCGCACCTCTTCGGGCATGCCTTGCATAAAACCGCTCTGCAAAAACTTCTCGGCATCGAATGCGGGGAAGGCGCCTTTTTCCACGGCATAGTCACAGCTGGCCAGATAGGCTTCTACAGCGATGAAACGATACAACTGATCGATAAACGCCAGCGACTCTGGGCTGCCATAGCGCAATTTCAGACGAATCAACATCTCTGCCAAGCCCATCGTGCCCAGGCCCACCCGTCGTTCCATCATTTGTTGCCGGCGGTTTTCTTCAAAGAAATACGGGCTGGCATCGACCACATTGTCCAGAAAACGGACGGCATAGCGCACCGCCCGGCGCAAATCTTCCCAAAGCACTTCACCATCCCGCACGAACTTTCCCAGATGAAGTGCGCCCAGGTTACAAACACCCCAGGCGGGCAATCCTTGCTCGCCACACGGATTGGTGCACAAGATGCGCGCATAATACCAGGAATTGCTCATCTTGTTGTAGCGGTCCACGAAAAAGACCCCTGGCTCAGCGCTGGCCCAGGCACTCTCGATAATGGCATCCCATATCTGGCGTGCCTTGACGGTCCTGTAAACCACGACGGGCTTTCCCGCGGCCCGCCATTTTTCCAGATCGCCATCCCACGTCTCATCATAGTCGGGATAGGTGGTAAGGGGAAAAACCAAATCCCAATCTCCATCGGATTTCACCGCTTTCATGAAAGCATCGGTGATGCCGACGCTGATATTCGCGTTGGTGATGCGCCCCATCACGCGCTTCGATTCGATGAACTCCATAATATCAGGATGCCAAACATCCAGGATGAGCATCAAGGCACCGCGTCGGCTGCCTCCTTGTTCGATCAGACCGGTGGCAAAGCTATAGAGGGCGCCCCACGACACGGAGCCGCTCGAGCGCCCATTAACGCCCCGCACATAAGCATAATGGGGACGCAGGCTGGAAAGATTGATCCCGACACCTCCCCCACGGGACATAATCTCGGTCATCTGGGCGAGGGTCTTGATGATACCGCCACGCGAATCGGCCGGGCTTGGAAGGACAAAACAGTTATAATAAGTGAGGTTTTGGTCGGTGCCAGCTGCCGCGAGAATGCGACCACCCGGGATGAACTTCCACCCGTACAGGAGCCAACGGAAGCGCTTTTCCCACAGAGCCCTTTTCTCCGGTACTTCGACGCTGGCGATGCCACGCGCCACCCGGTCTAACATCTGCTCGGGTCGCGTCTCAATCGGTTTGTCGATGTATTCAAGCGCGCGACGCACGCGTTCCCCGCTGGAGAGCTCGACCACGAGCTCTTCACCATGCACTTCCTGCACAACGCCTATCTCGCGCTGGCCCGACTTCATGTCCACGATGACCAACACCAGGTCACCAGGCACGATGCTCGCCTTGTTGGACTCCTTGAGAGCATACCGATCCAAGAATATCTTTTGGCCCAAAGGATGGAGATCGCTCACCTCCATTGGAGTGTCCAAGGCGGGCGTGTCTATGTCTTCCTGTCGCTCTTCCGGTTTCGAGGTCACATGCTTGTCCTTAACCGTGAACATCGGCTGAGTAGACATCACGTCCTCTCCAATCTGAACCAACCTGCTAAGGATGGGCAATATAGTAAAATCGCCGACCTTCCCATCCTTAGCGAGACTTTTCATTACCCTGTGAATAACTATGCCACCCTTTATTATCCGCCTGAGAGCGTTCCGTCCCCTTTTGGGGCGCATTGCCCAAAGCCGAGAGGAGCATCATCAGGATGTTTGCTCTCTCACGGCGCCCTTTAATCTATTTCTGGCCGCCTGGCCACCGTTGTCCCGCCGGTCCGCTTACAATGTCAGCAATGGAGCTGGTGATGCGCCGTTACCAGATGCGAGCGAGGTCAGGCTGATCCGCGCGACAGTCCCATCTCCCCGTCACCTCAAGGTACAATATTCCGATGACTTTGGTAACAGAGAGCAACGACAAAACAGAGCCATGTCCTCCGGGACTGTCAAGCTACACTATATATAGTATGCTGCCCCTATGGTTAACACGACTTCTAGAACACAAGCACAAGCTAGTATACACCAGATAGACGTGGGTGGCAATGGTTTTGAGGACTTATAACCTTAAAATTCGGGAGCGGGCTTTTTACATTATCTGAAGTGGCAGCTGGAGCTGATTGCGCAGTTCTTCTTCCCGTCGCCGCGCTTCTTTAAGTGCTTCGATCTCTTCCACGATGCGATCCACGTCAGCAAATTGGCGGTACACGGAGGCGAAACGCACATAAGCGACGTCATCAATCTGACGCAGCCGTTCCATCACCATCTCGCCGATCACCTGGCTCTCCACTTCTGGTTCGCCCAACGCATATAGATCCGCCTCGATCTCGCGTGCCGCCTCTTCTAGAACCTTAGCAGGCACAGGGCGCTTGCTGCACGCGATCTGCATGCTGCTTAGGATCTTGTCACGGTCGAACTTCTCACGCCGCCTGTCCTTTTTCACCACCAACAGATTGATGCTGGCAATCCGCTCATAGGTGGTGAAGCGTTGCTTGCATTTTCCACACTCACGACGCCGGCGGATGCCATCGCTCACATCGCGTGTGTCCACAACCCGGGTATCTGCGGCTCCACAGAATGGGCATTTCATTTCACAGCACCGTCTTTGTCTCTTGTGACAAGTGAGAAGGAGGGAAAAGCCCGGTCGTCTGATATCGCACCAGAGGTCGCTGACCGGTCGGACGCACGTACAGCAAAGACGTCGTCACTATACACCGTTCAAGACTGCACGGCAAACCCAAGCCGTTGCAAAGGACAAACGACGAGAACGCGCCATTGGCGGCTTGTCCTGGCGAACACCATCGTAACAACTTCCAAGCCTCATCATCTCAGGCTATCATTTTCCTGTCTCCAGATTCCTTGATGCAGGGTCACATCTCCGGCGAGAACGGGCATGATGTGGCCATCAGAGAGGCGCAGGAGCAACGCTCCCGTTTCGTCTACCGATTCCGCAAATCCTGCGAAGGTGCCATCTGGTGC
>JANXAX010000355.1 GCA_025062175.1 Anaerolineae bacterium
GGCACACGCGCCAATTGGGTGATCGGGCTACAGGCGCAACTCTTCTTTCCGGTGCGTGACCCAGGTGATTACAGGCTTGCGTTGCGCATTGCCCCCTTCACCTACCCTGGCGCAGCACAGCAGACGCTGACCCTGGCGCTGAACGGACAGCTGCTAGGTAAATCCCTTGAAATGGGCGAGGGCTGGCAGATCGTGAGCATTCGGGTGCCGCGTTCGGCGTTGCGCCAAGGCTTAAACACTCTCACACTGCAGTTTGCCTACGCGGTTGCCCCAGCGGCTGTGCTGGATGTCCGCGACGATCGGCCGCTCGCGGCCGCGGTGGACTGGTTCGAGGTAAGCTACAAGCCGTAGCCATGGCCCTTCCCCAGCTGCCGCAGGTTGGATCACCGAGAGGGGTGCTTGGCGTGGGTTTCAAGCGCCGGCTTCGCCGGTCGTGTGCGCGGCAGGAAGCGCGCACAGGCCGCTGCGCCAAGCGCCACCAAAGCGACAGATTGGAGCGAGATGGAAAGCCCGAACCAATCCGCCAGCCAACCGTTGATGACGTTGCCCAGCGCGCCGCTAGCGAACATGAAACCCATGGTGAAGCCCGAGGCAAGTCCTCTGCCGCCCGGCAACAGGGATTGTGCTAGCACCATAATAATGCTGAAGGAAAGTCCGGAGGTGAGGCCACCCAGTACAATCAGGGGGAACGGGTCATTGGGGCGTACCAGAGGTAACGCAAGCATCACCGGTGCCATCATCATCAGGCTCAGCGACACCACCAACCGACGACCATAGCGGTCCGCCAACGGACCGCCGGCCACGTTGCCCACCGCTGTGCCTAACATCCACAGAGAAGCAACCGCGCCGTAGCGTGTCGGATCCCAACCCAATTCCTGGTAGAACTTCGGCAGAAAGGTGGTGGTGCCGAAATTGGCCCAGGAACGCAAAGCGATCAGTCCGGTCAGAGGAATAAGCACTCCCAGTTTCAGAGCGGCGCGGCGAGACGCGACGGCTTCTCCGACGGCTGATTGGGATGGCAATCTTTGCTCTGCCATAGGAACGCTGCCGGCAGTTAGGAGGACCACCGGGATGCCGGCGAGGACGAGGAGCGGAAACATATCCGGTCCGAAGCTTTTTAGAATGAACCCGGCCACTAGCGGGCCGCTCATCAGTCCTAGATTGCCGAAGAAAAAGAAAATTGAGGCGCCGGTAGTGCGTAATCTCTCCTCAACCTGGGTGGCATTCATAGCACCTTGTGGGTGGAACGCGGCTGAGCCTAGTGCGGCCATGCTCAAAGCCCCGAGCAAGATTCCGTAGTCACCCCGCTGACCAATCACTGCCACTCCGGAGATGAATATCATCGTCCACAATAAGCTAAGGGTGCCGATCCAGCGACTTCCCAGGCGGTCGGTGAGCCAACCAAAGGCTGGTTGTAACAAAGAGGATACGAAGTTATAGAGGCTGGCCGCGGTGGCCAGCTGGGCGTTGCTCAGCCCCATAGGAACACTGAAAAAGGCGAGCAATACGGGCACCACACTGCTGAAAAGGTCGAGGAACATGTGCCCCAGCGAAAGGACTATGAGGGAGCGGTTACGGAGTAGACGCATCGGTGTCTTCCTGATGGGCAGGTCAGTATGAACATTATAGACCTGGAGCACTCGTCGCGACAAGCAGCGTTGTACTTAGGATGTGTTTCGGACCGGTGATGAAATAGAATCATCTGGACTTGACGTCGGCACAACAGCGCTCATAATGAGGCAAATAAACATAGTTGCTCCTCCAAGGGGTATCTCGGATATGGGGCGGAATGACCATTCTAGACAGGTGATAGAGTACTACGACCGCATCTACGGGCCAGCTGAGATCGACGAACCCGTTTTAGTAGATGTGCTGCATACACGCGCCCTTCAAAGGCTGCGAGATGTGCTCCAGCATGGCATCAGCGGTTTGCTCGGAGTGACACGGCCTACATCGCGCTTTGAGCACAGCGTGGGCGTGATGCTGTTGGTTCGGCGTATGGGTGCTTCAGTGACGGAACAGCTGGCAGCTTTGTTGCATGACGTCAGTCACACCGCTTTCAGCCATGTCATCGACTATGTGTACGGAGGCTACGACAGTCAGTGTTATCACGAAGTAATGAAGGAAACATATATCGCCCACAGCGACTTGCCGGAGGTGCTTGCACGCTATGGATATAACTGGCGAGAGTTCCTCGATGAGCATCGCTTCTCCTTGTTAGAACGGCCTGCACCGGCGCTGTGCGCTGACCGGTTGGACTACTTCTTCCGTGATAGCTTCGACTTAGGTTTGGCCAGTTGGGATGATATCCAGCAAGCCCTCAAATCTTTGGTGGTGTATCAAAACCAGATTGTCGTCACCGACCTTGTCGTGGCGCGCTGGATCGCGGATACCTACATGGCCGCCGATCATGCCAGCTGGGCGAGCTTTCGCGAGGTCGGACTATATGAACTATGTGCACAGGCCATTCGATACGGCCTGGAAACGGGTGTCATTGGTCAGGAAGACCTGTGGAGCACCGATGCGCAGGTCTGGCAGAAGCTCCAAGCTTGTCCCGACGAGCGACTGCGTGTGTTGTTGCAACTGATATCTCCACAAACACGTTTCGTGTGGGATGAGGATCATCCCTCGTTTTGCGTAAGCACCAAGTTGCGCACGGTAGATCCCCATGTGCTGTGGAATGGCCGGCTGCACTTACTATCCGAGGTAGATCCGACCTATGCAGCACGTCGCGCTGCCTATTTGCGTAGCAAACAGGGCAGATGGCCGATGCGGGTCATACCACCCCAGGAAACGGTGGATAGAGGGGTGGATTAAGTCAGGTTGCTCTCTTCTCCAATTCGAGCACCTCTTCGAGTGGTTTTGAGGTTTTTTCGCTTTCTCGCTCCTGGTATAATGTTAAACTGATCGAAAATTTGGGCCCCTTGTCTTGCAGGTCATAAGAAACGGAGCCGGTTATGCAAGTGGCAAATCTGGCACAACAAATTGATCGTCTGACGGCGCCTGGCGAGCTGTATGAAAAGCTGGAAGGGGACAAAGTGCGCTGCT
>JANXAX010000356.1 GCA_025062175.1 Anaerolineae bacterium
GAAAATGCGTATCTGATCCACTTTCAGGCCGAGGAATGTGATATCACCCTGTTTCGCGATGGGCGAGCAATGGTTAAAGGCAGCGCTGATCTCGCCCTGGCGCGTTCTCTGTGTTCGCGTTATATCGGTTTATGAGGTCAGAAATGAAAAGGGGCTAATTTTATGCTGGTTGTCATGAAGTTTGGGGGCACTTCGGTGGGCAGTGTGGCCGCCTTGGAGAACGTGGTGGGCATTGTGGCGCGCAGTGTGCAGCGCGGCGACCGGGTGGCAGTGGTGGTATCGGCGATGAGCGGAGTGACGGATATGCTGCTCAGAGGGGCTCGCCAAGCGGTGCAAGGCGACACTGAGACAGCACGCCAGCTCCACCGGGAGATGCTGCGACGCCACAAAGAAGTCCTCGACGCCTTTCTGAGCGATCCCAAGGTACACGATGAAGTGTTAAATGCCATCCAGTCGTTTCTCAACGAGTTCGACTCCCTGTGCCATAGTATCAAGGTGTTGGGCGAGTTGACCCCGCGCGCCCTGGATGTCATTGCCGGGATGGGGGAACGGATGAGCGTACGGCAGGTGGCGGCCATCCTGGAGAGCCGGGGTATCGCGGCGCGCGCGCTCGATGCCACGCAGCTGATTATCACTGATCGAAATTTCGGAGCGGCCAGTCCGCTGATGCCCCAGACAACACGTCGCAGCCAGGAGATCCTGGTGCCTTTGCTAGACGCCGGAATTGTGCCGGTGATCACCGGGTTTATCGGCGCCACGGAAGAGGGCATCGTCACTACGCTGGGGCGTGGGGGAAGTGATTACTCAGCCACCATCCTGGGTTGTGCCATCGCTGCGGACGAGATATGGATCTGGACAGATGTGAACGGTGTGATGACGGCTGACCCGCGCATCGTGCCCGATGCGTGCACCATCCCTTACCTTTCCTATATCGAAGTGGGGGAAATGGCCTATTTTGGTGCTAAGGTGTTGCATCCTCAGGCGATTCGACCAGCTAAGCGCGCCGGCATACCGGTACGCATCCTGAACACGTTTGAGCCGGAGCATCCTGGCACCCTGATCACGCGGGAAGCTGACGGAGGTGACAAGCGCGTGAAAGCCGTAACAGCCATCCGGGGATTAAGCTTGATCGTGATCGAAGGCTCTGGCATGCTAGGTGTGCCGGGCGTCGCGGCGCGTGCGTTTGGGGCAGTGGCCAGGACAGGCACAAATGTGTTGATGATCAGTCAGTCCTCCTCCGAACAGAGCATCTGCTTTGTGGTGCCCACCCAAGACGCCCCACGTGTCTTGAGCGCTCTGCGACAGGAGATGGAACGCGAATTGGAGCGCCAGGACATCGAGAACATCACCGCGCAAGATAATATCGTCATCCTGACGGTGGTCGGTGCCGGGATGCGCGGCACGCCGGGCATCGCCTCCAAAGTGTTCGGTGCTTTGGGCCGAGAACACATCAATGTCATCGCCATTGCGCAGGGATCAAGTGAATATAATATCTCCATTGTCGTGGATCAGCAGGATGCTGATAACGCGGTGCGCGCGCTCCACGCGGAGTTCGGTTTGGGTACCGACGCGATCGGCACAACAGGGTCCCTTTCTTAGATAGCTACTCCGTGGGGGTAGCTTTACATCTTCGGATCACACCATCCTTCAAGATGACCTTTATGCAAGTATAACAAAATCTATCTTGAAATGAGCGGCTACTTGTGGTATAATCAAATCAATCAGCAGAACACCGCTCAGGAAAAGGGAACATTCCATTCACGGCACAAGGAAAGTGCACGGCAGGTCTGGACTAAGAAGACCAGTGGTGAACACCCCTATCGGTGAACGATAGTCGATCTGGGCGGGCTGCTCTGATTACCTTAGCAATTGAATATTTTATAAAGAAGCGAGCCACGGTCACAGATGCCGTGGCTCAGTCTTTTGCATCGGTGCGACGACGGCCGCCGGAATGGCGACACCGTTCACATCCCAACTAAAGTAACTCTTAATGCCCCTCCGTTTGACAGATAAGGCCTTGCATCGTAAAATTGCGATATAGAACCCGATGACCATAGCAAGTGCTCCTCCAGGCCTGAACGCTGAAGCGATGTGTATGGTCAAAATGCTCAAGGCACTGGGCAATCCAGTGCGTTTCCGCATTATGTGCTTGCTCGCTGAGCGGCGGGAATGCATCACGAACACGATCGTCGAGAACGTTGGCCTGGCACAATCCACGATCAGTCAGCACCTCAAGGTGTTGCGCGAAGCCGGCCTGATCCGGGGTGAGATCGAGGGCCCGGCAACGTGTTACTGCTTGGACGAATCTGGTATACGCTGGTTGAAGGAACACCTCGTCGCCCGGCTGACAGAGTGGGAACAGAAGCAGTCGGCGGACATCAAGCCCAAGGAGCACGCTCCGTGTTGCTAGTTCCTTTTCTCATCAAAGAACCGGTTCTCTGAATTAGCAATGAACAAATAATGACGCCGAGGGAGATGTTTGGATGTCAAATCCCGTAACGACAGAATGTTCCGCTCCTGAGTCTGCGGAGTGGGCTACGCTGCGCACCGGTCACTACAGCGATGCTGTACGCGAGGCAGCGATTGCGCGAGCTTATTTGCGTCCGGAGATGGTCGTCGCTGATGTAGGGAATCACGGTGGCTTTATGGCGGCTGGCCTGGCACCGTTGGTGAGGCAGGTACACGTCATCGACAGCGCGCCGGCAATGTTGGAAGTGGCGCGCCGCAACCTGGCCCGGTTCGCCAATGTTGTCTTTCACTGTGCGGACAGGGAGCAGTTGCCGCTGGCAGATGGCTCAGTGGATGCGGTCTTCGCCTATATGTATTTGCATCATTGCTACGACCCGCAAGGAGCCATCCAGGAGTTGGTGCGCATCCTTCGGCCGGGCGGACGCCTGATGATCACCGACCTGAATGCACACTCTTACGTGTGGCTGCAGCGTGAGATGGCGGAGGTGTGGATGGGTTTCACAAGGGATCAGTTGCGCCCATGGCTGCGCGCCGCAGGCCTGGTCAATGTCTTGGTACGCCACACCGGTC
>JANXAX010000357.1 GCA_025062175.1 Anaerolineae bacterium
CAGGTAGAAGGTATTCGAATTTATGGTCCGCAACAGGCGGATATCCGAGGTGGTGCCATCGCCTTCAACCTGGACGGCCTGCATGCGCACGACGTAGCGGCCATCTTGGATCGGGAGGGTATCGCCATCCGCGCTGGTCATCACTGCGCCATGCCGCTTCATCAGAAGATGGGTGTGACCGCCACTGCCCGCGCCAGCTTTTACATCTACAATGAACCGGCCGAAATCGATCGACTGGTCGAAGCGCTGGACATGGTGCGCCGCTTGTTCGAAAGGTAAACCCTATGGACGATCTCTATCGCGAAATCATTCTCGATCATTATCGTAATCCGCGCAACAAAGGGACATTGGAGCATCCCACTCACACGTTTCAAGATGACAACCCTTTGTGTGGCGACCGTATCCGCATAGACCTGAAAGTGAACGGAGCGGGCGTGATTGAGCAGGTGCGCTTCGATGGCGAAGGCTGCGCCATCAGCCAAGCTTCGGCTTCGATGTTGACTGAGATGGTGTTGGGAAAGTCTCTCGAAGAGGCCAAGGCACTCGGCAAGCAGGACATCTTGGATGCGTTGGGAATCCCGCTAGGGCCAGTGCGCATCAAGTGCGCTCTCTTATCGCTTAAAGTGCTCAAGGGTGCCCTCTATGGTTTGCCCGGCGTGGCAGAGGACGACGAGTGACCTCTGAATACTCGCGATGCTAAGGGGAGTGAGGGCATGCGTCGCTTTGTAAAATTGGCTCGTACTAGTGATCTAGCACCTGGACAAAAGATGCGGGTGGAGTACGAAGGCATCCCAGTGGGCCTGTTCAATATTGAGGGCACATACTATGCTATCGAAGACATCTGCACCCACGATGGTGGCCCGTTGGTCGATGGAGAGCTGCAGGGCAATGTCATCGCCTGTCCGCGTCATGGCGCGCGTTTCGATGTGCGCACCGGTCGCGTATGCTCCTTGCCAGCTTATCGCCCTGTGCCCACTTACCAGGTTCGGATCGAGAATGGCTATGTTCTAATCGCGCCACGAGAAGAAACTTGAATTTTCATCCCAGTCGATGAGGGAATCTGAGATGAGCGAAGAACCCGCGCAAGAAACGACGGCAGCTTTAGAACAGAAAATCCGCGCAGCTTTGCGTAGCGTGGTGGATCCCGAGCTTCATCTGGATGTCATTGCACTGGGGCTGATCCGTGAGATCGACACGAGCGCCTCGCCCATTCTTCTGAAAATGGTGCTCACCACTCCGTTTTGCCCCTTTGCGCCCTGGATGGTGAGACAAGTGCACGAGGTGGCAGAAAGAGCGGCAGGGGTGCCGGTCAAAGTGGAAGTGCTCCAGCAGCAGTGGCATCCTGAGATGATGGAAGACCCTTCTTTGTTGGGCTTTTGAACGCGCTGGCACTTTTGGCGATTTGAGCTTTAGGGGCACTTAGGCGTTATCAACCGCAGTGTCCCCTCTGTGCCAATCCAGTCAGGCGTGAACAGGGCGACAAGCCTGCTGGGCGCAGTTCGGAGATTTGCCACCTGCTGGGTTGGCAGACACGTTGGTCTTGACCTTCCCCAAAACCCCCAAAGCGGTGCGGTTTTGCCGCGCCTTCCAAAGTGATGTATAGTGGTACGCGACCGGACGTGATCGCGTCCGGTCAAGCGCGCCAATCGGCAAGAAAGCCCCATTGTGATGCTCAACCGACAGCATTCCCACATCTTGGTGATCGGAGCCGCTGGCCTGGATACGAAAGGCTACGTTGCCGGCCCACTGCATATGGGCACCAGCAATCCTGGCACTATTTACGTCAGCAATGGGGGATGTGCCCGCAACGTGGCCGAAAACCTGGCCCGCCTCGGTGAGAAAGCGATCCTGCTTTCCGCAGTGGGCAAGGGGCGTTCCGGCAGACGGGTGCGCGAACAAACTGCCGACGCCGGGGTGGATGTTTCCCATATGATCGAGAGCGCCGACTATCACACCGCTGCGTATATGGCCATCTACGATCAAACCGGCCAGCTAGTGCTCTCGGTGGATGATATGGAGATCATGAAGTTGCTGACACCTTCCTTTATTTATAACCATCGGCGTCTCATTCGCACGGCTGCGATGGTTGTCATCGACGCCAATCTTCCCCCGGCTAGCTTGCAAACCTTGATGCGGGAGGCAAAGAAGTATGGTGTGCCGGTCAGCGCCGACCCGACGTCGGTGCCGTTGGCAAGCCATCTCAAGCCCTATCTGCCCGACCTCTTTATGGTGACCCCGGACATCTCCGAGGCCGAAGTGTTGTGCGAGCGCACATTGCGCAACACGCGCGCTCATGGAATCGCGGCGGCCAAACAGCTGGTCGCAATGGGCGTCCAAGTGGCGATTGTGACTTTGGCCGAACTGGGCGTGTGCTATGCTACTCCCGAGGTGAGCGGTCATGTGCCGGCAGTCAAGACACGCGTGGTGGACCGCACTGGCGCTGGCGATGCCCTGACTGCCGGTGTGGTTTTCGGCTTGATCAACAATTTCCCGATCGACGAGGCGGTGCGACTGGGCGCCGCCGCTGCTGCCCTGACACTCCAACATAATGACTCAGTCTGTCAGACCATCAGTCTGGACTGTTTGTACGACGCGTTAGCTATGTAGGTTATCCGGTTATCTGTGCGTATCTCGCCGCCGTTTGCATCTCGCTGATGAGGGAGGTATCCCCAATGAGGCCACGTGGGCTGTATTTCGAAGAGTTTGAGATCGGTCAAGAGCAGGTCAGCCCGGCCCGCACGATCACCGAAGCGGATGTGGTGCTGTTTGCCGGGCTTTCAGGCGATTACACCCAGCTGCACACCGACGAGGAATTCGCTCGCACAACTCCTTACGGAAGGCGCATCGCTCATGGGATGCTGGTGCTTTCGATTGCTACGGGATTGGCAGCACGCTTGGGCTTCGTCGAGGGCACTGCGCTTGCCTTCCGCGAGCTCTCATGGAAGTTCAGTTTGCCAGTCTTCATCGGCGATACGGTGCATGTAAAAGCAGTGTGCCGGGAGACAAAACCGATGGCACGCCTGGGAG
>JANXAX010000358.1 GCA_025062175.1 Anaerolineae bacterium
CCCGCAACACCAGCCGCCTCACGCCGGCCGGGGGCTCTCTAACCGTGCCGCTGGGCGGCTGCTCCCCTCCGCCTGGAGTGACAGGCGGTGCTTCCGGTGGTACGGCTGGTGTCACGCCGACCGTGGAAACCCCCTTCTCGCGCTCGGCCACCTCCGGACGCACCAGGACGCAATCCGGGTGCAACAGCGTCTCGGCCAAGGGCTCCTTGAAGGCCAGCCGTTCTCCGATGCGCACTCCCATGGCACCGTCTCGCACCCCCTGCGCCACCGCGCGATAGAGCACGGCCTCACTTTCCAGCAGGGGCAGGTGGGGATAGCGCAGGAACGCTTCGTAGACGTCCCCCAGCCGCTTTTCTTGGTCATCGGGGGCGAAGCTCATTTCCAGCACGCGCGCCGGCTTCAGCCGGTCCAGCAGGATGTCCTGGGTCTTCAGATACTCCTTGACCCGTTGGGCGAGGGAGCCGCGTTCACCGGTCGTCGGCAGCCCCAGGTCGAGCCAGGCCACTCCCTCCCCCGCCTCAGCGGCACGCGCCAGATGCCGGTAGGCGAGGCGTAGTTGCCAGTCGATGCTGCTCTCTGCTTCCTTGAGCCTGCCGGCGAGGGATTCGCGCTCTGCCTCGGGGAGCGTCTTCATCAGGCTGTGGTCCGCCTGCACCGAACGCAATGCTAACATGCGCCGCACCTGCTGGCGTACACCGATTAACTCTCCCTCGTCGGCGGTCAGCACCAGCAGGACATTGCGATAGGCACGAAAGGCGCTGGAGGTCTTGCTCAGCAGCTCGTGCACGAAGCGGGGCGTGTCCGTGGCGCGGCGCGTGTGCGCACCGCTGAGAATAGCCAGCTGGAGCGCGCGGCTGTCGGGAATATCACCCGGCGCCTCGGGGTAGAGGATGACGCGCAGCTCGGTGCCGGCCAGCTTCTCCAGGCGGCTGCGCAGCTCCGCAGCGACATCCTCGTCCTGGACCGCCTCCTCCCGCTCCAGAATCACCCGGTTGAGGTTCGGTTGGTTGCGGAACTGGTAAAAACCGGCTTCCTCGTGCAGAAACCACAAGGCGTCCTCAAGGCGGCTCAGTGCATCCCCCACAATCGCCGGCGGGATGCCCTCGCGCAGGATGGCGAGACGCAGGAAGGGAGCATTGACACCACGCCGCTCACCACCACTGAAAGAGCCGAAGAAAATCGCGGTCGCCAGGCCGGAGGCGACCCCGTAGCGCACGTACTCCGACCCCAAGTCATGGTCCAGATGTTGTGCCTTGGCATTGCTGTCCACGATGTCAGCGGCGATGACCCCTTCGTATTCGTTGCCGATGTGCTTGAGGAACTCGCGGCGAATCTCGGGGTTGGCCAGGTTGAGATGGGCGACTTGGATGAGCGGCGCCGGGTGCTCGCGTCGATACAGGTCGCCGACCACATGCGCCAGCAGGCGCAGCACGCCGCGCGTGCGCTGGAAGCTGGGAAAGGTGCTCCACCGTTCGTTGAGCACGTCAATCAGCTGCGGGTGGAAGGGATAGGCGCGTTGCATGCGCTCCCGATACGCCACCTCACGCGCCACGGCGGGCACGTCATCCCCCAGCTGCTGATACATCTGCCAGTACCTCTCGGCCACGATGGCGGCTTCGCGGAGGTCGCCCAGGTCCTCAAACAGCCTCCGACGGATGACCTCGTAGATCTCGGCGCCCTCCACCGGGGTGTAGATGGCTTCGACCCGTCCGAATATCATCTCCAGCTGCGCCAGGGCGCGCTCACCCGCTTCGCCATATGGGGCGCTGGACGGCAACGTGGCAACCAGGACACAGCGCGGCAACACCTTGGCCGTCTCGCTCAGCTCCTGGAAGAAGGCCATCACCTGTTCCTGGAAGTCGCGTGCTTTGGCAGCGTACTCGGCAATCTCGTCCATCAAGATGAGGGTGGGCGCATCTCCCAGCAGCTGGTGCAGCAGTTCCTTGCCGGGGGCGCGGCGTTGGCGGTCGTGCTGTTCCAGCAGCGCGTAGCGCCCCAGCTGGCTGGCCAGCTCGCCCCACGGGGTGCGTCCGTGCAGCGGGTCGGCCGCCAGGCCATCAAAGGTCACCACGCGTGCCTGGGGGATGGCGGTCACGCCACTCTCGCGGAGCACCTGGTCCACCAGGTCACCGACAGGCGATGCGGTGAAGAGATGGTAGAGCGCCACCAGGCCATGCGTCTTGCCGCCGCCGAAGGGAGTCTGTATCTGGATGACCCCTTCACCCCGGCCCATGCCGGCGAGGCGGGCCGTGACCGCCGCCAGCAGCTGCACCAGGCCGCGTGTGGGATAGGTCTTGGCAAAGAAGGTGGCGGCATCGTGATATTCCAGCGGCCCACGCTGGTTGACCGCGTCGGACAGGCTGGCGGCGAAAACGGATTCGTCGAAATGCCCTTCGCGGATGTCGCGATGGGGCACGACCACATTGCGCCACGGTTTCATTGCGCTCATCACAACCTCCTCCGGAACGGACGGGCACACCTATCCATCGAACATGCGTGCCTGTCGTGGCGTGGAGGTGATGCGGCTGCGCCCCGCGAAGAGCCCTTGCAGGAGCTGCTTCTCCTTGTCGCCCGGCGGCAGCACGTCCGCAATCGCCTGCGCCACGCGCCAGAAGACCTCCTCACCGCCGCGGTTGAGCGCCAGATGCTCGCTCAACGCCTGACGCTGACCCGCCTCCCAGAGGAGACACGCCTTGTGCACGCTGTCGATTAAGCTCTCATACCGTTCGCGCTCCATAAAGCGCGCATCGCGGGCGCGTTCCTTGGGGCCGAGCACGCGGACATATTCCTTGTCCTTGTGCACGAAGCCACTGCGTTGCCAGAGCTCGGTCACCTCGACACCCACGGCACGCGCCAGCTTGCTCGCCTCGTCGAAGGGCACGCGCGCCGTGCCGTAGGTCCAGCGCCACAGCAGGTAAAACCGCGTCGCCGCATCCACCCCGCTCAAGCTCCCCTCGCCCACAGCGCTGGGAGAGGAGCCGGGGGTGCGGGCGTATCCCCCCTCTCCCGCAGCGTCGGGAGAGGGG
>JANXAX010000359.1 GCA_025062175.1 Anaerolineae bacterium
GGGCAAGCCGCCGTCGTGTGGCGTGTGATGGGGTGAGGGCCAGGACCGGCGCCGGTGGTCGGTGGCGACACAAGCGGCGTGCGGTACTGCCCGATTGCGTATAGATCACGATAGCAGCCGCTTTTAGATCGCAGGCAGCGATATGCCCCAGCCGTGCGATAGTGGCGTCGACGTCATGCGGCGGTGGCAGTTCCGGTGGACGTGCGACCTCGCCGGTCAACCAAGCCGCTTCGGCCCGCGCGGCGATGGTGGCCATCGTCGCGACACTTTCCACCGGATAGCGCCCCAGTGCCGTCTCTCCAGAGAGCATTAGCGCGTCCGTGCCATCAAACACAGCATTCGCCACATCAGTGGCTTCCGCACGGGTCGGGTGGTCGCGTTCGATCATCGACTCGAGCATTTGAGTCGCCGTGATGACCGGCACGGCCGCAGCCCGACAGTGGGCAATGATATGCTTTTGTGCCACCGGCACTTCTTGGAAGCTCATCTCCAACGCCAGGTCACCGCGTGCCACCATCACCCCATACGCTTCGTGCACAATCGCGTCCAGGTCGTCCAGAGCGCCTTTCTTTTCGATCTTGGCGATCACTGGAATGTCGCTGCCATATTCTTGCAACAGGCGTTTGAGCGTGCGCACGTCCTCGACACACTGGACAAAGGAAAGCGCCAGGAAATCGATCTCCTGCTCCACCGCAAACAGGACATCTTCCTTATCCTTTTCGGTCAGCGCCGGCAGGCTCACGCGGATGCCGGGCAGGTTAATACCACGCCGACTGGCGATGCTGCCACCCTCGAGCACCACGCAGTGGATATCACGTTCCGGGGTAATCCGTTGCACTTGTAGCACCACATCCCCATCATCGATCAATAAGAGATTGCCCGGCTGCAGGTCGTCTGCCAGTCCCGGGAAGGAGACCGAAATGCGTTGGGCATTGCCCACCACTGACTCCGGCGTGAGCACGATGGATTGGCCGCTGACCAGTTCGATCCGGCCATCTGCGACCTCTCCCACGCGGATGCGCGGTCCACGCAGATCGCCCAAAATCGCCACTGGAACGTCGAGCTCCTCGCTGAGTTGGCGCAACGCGCGGATGACAGCCGCGTGACCCTCCAGACTGCCATGAGAAAAATTAAGGCGGGCCACATCCATGCCCGCCAAAATCATCTGACGCAGCACCTCTGGTCTTTCACTAGCCGGGCCAATAGTCGCCACAATCTTGGTGCGTTTGCGCGGGCGGTCCGTACACGGATGAAATGCCATCTCCTCCTCTCTTTCTATATTCAAAAGAGATTCTAACAGTCCTATACCGATATGTCAAAAATGATCTTTTTGATTTACAAAGTCATGATTTACGGAGACTTGCTGAATGTTCCCATCAGCTCGGCCTGGGCCAATACGTGCCCTTTCATCGCCTCTAAGAGCTGCTGCTTGGTAGCCCCGGGCGGCAGGTTGAGCACTGTATCGAGCGCGTAGAGCTTGAAGAAGTAGCGATGGGTGCCAGAAGGAGGACAAGGCCCACGATAGCCGGTTTGCCGCCAGCCGTTCAGACCTTGACGACTGCCATCCGGCAGTTGGCCGTCGGTGGGCACACCCTCAGGCAAAGCGCGCGCCGTGGCGGGCAAGTTGTAAATCAGCCAATGTACCCAATCGCCGGCTGGCGCGTCCGGGTCGTCACAGATGAGTGCAAAGCTTTGCGTGCCCGCGGGAGGGTCGCTCCAGCTGAGCGGTGGAGAGACATCTTTGCCACGGCAGGTGTACTGTGCTGGAATAGGTTGACCATGCGCAAAGGCGCTGCTAGTTAACTGGAATACCATCGTTTCACCTCCTTGTTCGAGCGGTACCGTGGGAGTTGGCGCCTGGAGCGGCGCCAACTGACACGCGGCCAAGATCAATGAGGCCACAAGACCTATAATCCACAGACCCGGATGATCTGGCATGGACACTCACCTCCTGATAAAACAACGTCTGGACCAGAAAGGTGCGGCTTCGAGCTTCACCAGCTCTTCATCGCAAGGAAATCGGATCCGTAAACTCCACGTTCTGGGTACACCGTTGGTCTAGCCCAATTCGTCCAACAGGCGTCGCACGCCCAACGGGATCAAATCACCCGCTACACCGCTGCCCTGTACGTCCATCCCAACTAGATATAAGCCAGATATTGGGGTGCGCGTTTCCAGTCGGTGCTGACCCGTCTGTCCAAAAGTTTGAGCTGTCTCCGTGCCGGGCCATCCATTGGTGAAAAACATGGGCAGGTACCATACCAACACGGTGTCGAGATTGGGAAACAGCATATGGAGGTCGTTGAGCGCTAGTGTGAGTTCGGCCTTGCGGTCAGTGCCGTGCAAGGGCAGGAAGGCATCATAAAGGTGCAGACCATCCCGGCTGAGGGACGGATCAAAACGGGTCGGCGAAAAGATGCCTGACACGCGCTGGCAGCCGGGCGTCATCAGGATGGGAGCCTCTTCAAAGAGAGGCTGGCGCGTGGCAAAGAAGAGCGCAGCACATTCAACACCTTTGAGGGCTCGCAGGCGCACGCAGTAAGAATCCGGTAGATTGTCGACGCCCAGGAGACGGATCAGTGCCGATGGCCCGGCATTGTGCACCACCACATCTCCGCTGATCTGCTGCCCGTCTTCCAGTGCAATCCCCCACACGCGTCCGTGTTTCATCAGGATGCGCTGCACACGGCTACACAGGTGCAGCCCTCCACCATAGGCTTTCAATGTGTATACAAGCGCCTCAACAATCTGAACCACCCCGCCTGCCGGCATCGCAAAGTCAACTCCGGCGGCAGCGCTGTCGAGGACGATTTGGATGAATTCGCTGGCCGGCATCGCATGACTGCTCACCCCGGAAGCTGTGACAGCTAGGGCGTCCACGACTGCCAGTAGATCGGTATCCGGGCAGAAGCCAGCGACATAGTCGTGAGCGCTCACCGCTTCCGGAATCCCGTGCCGTCCCCGCGCGATGGCCCGTATCCAGGCGCGATAGGTTTCAGATCGCAGCATATGCTGTAGCGAG
>JANXAX010000035.1:0-9336 GCA_025062175.1 Anaerolineae bacterium
CACCACAATATACCACATTGCTCGGCCAAAACGCAAATCTCCATCCACCATTAACATTTTGCGAGGGCCTCCCAAGTTACCTGGATTATTGCGCCCTTTTCCGCCCCTTTTGGAGGGGGTTCTCGCTAATTCCAAAATTCACTAATTTTATCACCGCTCCACCCCTCCCGCTCACACAATGAACACCGTCGGCTCCTCCACCGGCGGCTTAGCCTGCCCCAGCACCATAATCCGCTGCACACACTCCTGACACAACACGTATACCCGCACACTGTCTTGCGCCTCGCTGATCAACCGTTTCACCTCGCGTAGCAGCTGCTGCAATTGCTTCTGCGTCAGATCACACTCAAATACGCTATACTGGACACGCTCTCCATAATCCTGCAGCACTTTAGCCAGGCGTGTGCGCCGTCGATCGTCCGGGATATCATAGCTGACCAAGATGAACATCCCTGCTGCGCCATGGTCCTCCGAGTCGCATGCGCCGTTCTCCGGCGCGCCCTTCCCGCGCTAACGCACCATAAAAGGGCGATAGCTCGTGCCCGACTGCATCGCGCGCGCCATTTCGCGCGCCTGCAACTCGAAGCAGCGCCGATAGGTGACCCGTTCGTTCGCCAGCGGATGCGTGAAGGTGGTCGCCAACCGCGCTTCGAATTCGCGGATGAAGACGTTGCGCCCTGCCTCATCGAGCAGCACCGGACGCGCCGGGTCATCCTGCCGGCTGAAGTTTTCTGGCCGGATGAGGCCGCTGTTCACGCACCGCAACACTACGCTATCCACCACCACACAGCGAAACTCCTCGGCGATGTCCAGCGCCAAGCTGGGCCGCTTGTGGGCATCGCCGTGCAGACAGCCCAGGTAGGGATCCAACCCGACCGCCGCGACGGCGCTCTCGAGATAGCGCACCAGCAGCGTGTAGCCGAAGCTGAGCAGCACGTTGACCGGGTCGCCCGGCGGCCGTCGCATCCGCCCGCTGAACTCCCAAACCGGATCACGCAGCAGGTGGCGGAAGACCCCGAAATACGCCGCCGCACCGGCACCTTCCACGCCACGGAGGCTATTCAGACTGCGTGCCCGCTCCGACTGCTGCAACAACTCGCCCAAACGCTCGATCGCGCGCTGGAGCTCCGGATGAGGATGCTCGCGCTGGTAGCGTAGCAACAGGGTCCGCGTGTTGTGCAGCTTGGCGTGCACGATGGCGCGTGCGGTGCTCACAGCGAAGTTCGGGTCATCCACCCGGCGATATTGCCAGCGCCGCAGTTCGCTGTGCCCGCTCATCTCGCCCACCACGCGGCCGCGGTAGTGGCCGTGTTGATCACAGAAGATCACGTCGATGCCCTGATGCATCAGGTAGACCAGCGCCGGCGTGGTGATCGCGACGTTGCCGAAGATGAGCACCTGTTCCACCTTAATCAAGGGCACGCTCTGCAATACCTGCTCGTCCTTGGTCACCACCAGGCGACGGCTTTCCTTCTGGATTTTGGCGCCTTGTTCCACGACATAGAGCGGCGGCATTGTGTTCCACGCCCCCGTCGTACTCCGAGATGGCGCTCAAGCATCGCGCGGCGGCGTCGGCACGCTGCGCACCTGCCCCAGGCCGGCAGCGGTGCCATAACCGACGCCGCTGAAGAAGGCATATTCGGCCAGCAGGTTGAGCACGCTCAGCCAGTAGCGGTCGCGGTTGAGCGTGCGGAAGGTCACCTGGCCGATAAAGCCGATGTGCAGGCCGCCCTCTTTGCCCGGCAGCGAGCGGGTGCGCAACAGGTAGCGGCTGACGACGACCATCTCGGCGGCGAAGCGGCGCACCTCCGGACTGAGCGCCACCGGGGCAAACGCCTGCCAGCGCTCCGACAGGCTGCCGAAGACCAATTCCGGCAACGGCATGGGCACGTAGCGCCCGCTGCTGCGAAAGGTGGTCGGCGAGACGAATTCCAGCGTCAGGCGCGGCGGCGGATTTTCGCCCGCCAAGAGATGACGCGCCGCCAGCGTCGGATAGTCGCTCTGCGCTGCCCAGGGATGCTGCGCTGCGTCCATAGTGGCGCCGACCACGCGCAGCGGACAGCCGTCCATGTCCACCATCGCGGGCGGGTCGTCCGCCAGACGTCGCAGGCAGGCGCTCACCTCCTCGGTCAGGCCGGTGAAACGCAGCCAGCCGCTCTCCCCCGGCGCGGCGAGCAAGCAGCCGTCGGCACGCCGCCCCAACACCAGGTTGGAAGCGGTGTAGGGGCGCAACCCCTCTTCGTCGTGCAGCCGCGCGGAAAGCGCTGCGTCCTGCGCTTGGATGAGGCGCAGGAGCAAAGCCTGAGACGCGCGCCCCAGCCCAGCCGGCAGCCGGACCGCCTGTTCCACTCGCACCTGGAGCACCAGACTGGTGAGCATCCGGCTAGCGCCTCTCCCGCGCGCTGGTGCGCACCTGTTGCAGGTTGATGATCTCGGCCGCTTCGAAGCGCGGCGGCAGGACGTCCTCCACCGGGCGCATGCGCACCACCGGCGGGAAGTAGCCCATGCGCCCGTGCAGCTCGGCGAGCAAGGTCATGGCAATAGCGCTGAAGGTGGGCGGATTGACGAAGATGGCGGCGTGCTGCCATTCCTCCGAGGTCAATCCCAAGCTGTCGACCAGCGCACGCACCTGCTCGGCGAAGGGTTGGGCGTGATCGAAGTGCGTCGGCACCTCGATCAGGCGGTCGATCGGCTGGCCGGCCAGCTGCTCGATCTGGCGGCGCTGTTCGGCGGTGAGGGGATGACCGAAGTTGAGCAGGATCATCGCTTTCTCCGTCTCGGGTGCAAGGGATGTTTCGGGCGATACAAGCGCGATCTCAGGGACGAGGTGCGCTGCGAGATCATCCAACTGGTGGTGCACCTCGTGGGCACGTTTCCATATCGAGTCCGCTGGGGCGGCGTCGGGTCGCATACCGGCGTGGGCCAGGTCGTTGCGCACGTTCGTCAGCTTGTTCCAAACATCGACCAACTGGTCGGGCTGTGGCAGTGCGGCTATGTCCTCGGTGTAGGGTGTCTCCAGTGGGGGTCTGTGTTTCTCCTTGTCGCGGTACCTTTCGGCTAGGTTGCTGACCGCGTTTTCGACCTGCTCGCGCGCCGTGCGGTCATACAGGGGCTTGTCGGTGATGCGATAGAGCAGCAGCGAGATCAGCCACTCGCGCGCCAGCGTCATCGCCTGGACAATTTGCTCCTTGTCCATATACCAGCGCACCATCTGTCCCTGAATGCGCAGGTTGGCCAGGCGGTTTTCGACCTTTTTCGGCTTCTCTAACGCAAGCGGTTGGTAGGCTCGGACGACGCGTTCGGTGAGCAGGGCAAAGGGGCGTGCGCGGGCTTCGATGCGAGCGCGTTGTTCCTGGAGCGTGTGCACCAGCCGCTGCGCCTGTTCCATGGACTCGAAGGCGCGGTTGAGGCGCAGGGCCAGCGAGACGCACTGCATTGCCTCGGCAGCCCATTTTAGGCTGTCCTTCAGCTGGCGCAGCGCGAGATCCGTGCCCAGCCGGTGGCCGGCCGGCATGCCCTCCTTGAGGCGTTCGGCCAGGTCGCGCGCGTCGCCGAAGCGGATGAAGCGGTCGGTGGCGACGGTCCAGTCGAGCAGCGTCACAAAGGGGGTCAGGTCGAATATTGGGCTTTCGTTTTGCTCGTTGCGCGCTTCATAGGCGCCGTAGTAGACGCCCTGCACCTCCACCCCCAACGCGACACGCAGGTAGGCGACCGCCAGGAAGCTGAGGAAGGGCAGCGAGCGGAAGCCGTGGGTGATGTCGGCGACCATCTCGCCCCCCGGAGGCACATGGGCGGTGAGCGCGTCGAAGATCTGCCACAGCTCGGCCTCGTCGCGCCCGTCGGGGATGAGCACTTCCTGGGGTTGGGTGACCGCGGCGAGCTCATCGGCCAGCGCCTTGAAGTGCATCTCGCGCGCCCTTTGCGTCACCACTATCAGGGTGCGCTCGGGCCGCAGGAAGTGTGCCAGCGCGGCAGGGCAGAACCGCGTGGTGTGGCGCCGGTCCCCGAAGGTGTAGGTAGTGACCTCGTATTTACCCGTGCCGAGGAAGGTGAGCATGTGCATTGCGGCATCACCCTCCGTGCTTTTATACCGCTGCCTTCCGGCAGGGCAGTCGCTGGGCAATCGCCTGGCGCAGCCGCGCTGCATCGTTTGGACTAAGAGCCCGACGCTTCCACTGCCACTCAGGCAGCTCGATGATGGTGATGTTGAGCGCGGTCGCCACCGCTTTGTACTGATCGTCGCGCGTTACACCGGTCACCAAGAAACGCGCTGCGTAGATGCCGGAGAGCTCGCGCGCGGCTGCCGTGGTCAGCTGATCAATCGCACGCTTGCCGCTCTTGCCGCCGCCCCACTTGACCTCGATGAAGCCGACCTGGTTGCCGCAGCGGACCGCCAGGTCGATCTCGACCTGATCTTTCATGCCAGAGGGCCACACTCCGGCTTCGATCTCGTCCACATAATCCTTCAGGGCATCGTGGACAGCGCGCTCCAGAATACCCCCTGATTCGCGGCTGAAGCCAGTCTTAGTGTAGTCGTCGAAGTGGGCGCGCAGGTAGTCGTCCAAGGTGATGAGGGGTTGCGAGATTATGATGCGTTGGTCCAGCTCTGCCTCATCGCTATCCCAGGCGTAGCGATAGAGGATGCTCTGCTGGTCACGGCCGCGGGGGCCTTCGGTTTGGAAGTAGAGGAAGGGGCTGCGCGATTGGCGTGCCAGCTCATAGGCAGCCAGGACCATCGTCTTGGTGCCTCCGGTGAGGTTAAAGATCAGATCGGTCCGGTCTGCGACTACCTGCTGGATGCGATTACGGATCTCGGCGACGCGGTAAGCATCGCGAATTTCGAGCGGATAGACCTCGGTCGCGGCGCAGAGCTTCTGCAGACGTCGGGCGACCGGCTCGGAGAGTTTCGTGTAGACCAGCACCAGCGCTTCGGGTTTGAGGTAGCGCACTGGCAGCAGGTTGGGGATAGGCTGTTCGCCCACGAGAGCCACCATCGTGGTCATGGTTTGATCTCCTCCATCTCCACCAGCACCCAGCCGAGGGGGACGACGGGCATTTCACGCATCTGGCCGTTGGGCGAACGCTCCACTTTGACCAGGACGCGCCGGCTCTTGGGGAAGGGGTCGCCAGGCTGGCGCCTGCCACGTGTCATCTTATAATTAGGATCGCGAAGCAATGTTTCCATGAATTCTGGGTCGCTCTGCAGGTGGCTGCCGAACGTCTTCGCCTCCCAGCCGGTGCCCCAGCCGAGTTGTAGCAGGAACTCGTTGTCGGCCAGCGGCTCCTGTTGCCATTCCTTATACAGCCGCACCAGGCGTCCACTGTTTGGAGCGTCTTTCAGCAGTTCCAGCTCTCGTCGCAAGCGGTGCTCTCCATAAGCGCGCAACACCTGTGGTAGTTGGTCGAGTAGATCGCCCAAGCGCAGGTGCAGCCCGTATTGCCTCGCCCACTGCGAAAAGAGCACGCGGTCTACCTTGACGATGAGCTGCAGCTCCGTCTCCGGGCGCAGCGCTTCCAGCTCGATGGGCGCCCCTAAGGTGCCGCGCCGGTTGAGCACACGCGCATTAACCAGGATGAGACGTTCCGGCGCGACCGGCTGGCTGTCCGAGATGTGCAGCGCACGCAAGGTGTCCTTGTTGGGCGCTTTGCCGCTGTGCTCGCTGAAGAGTTCCTGCTCATACCACTGCGCGGCGAAACGGCGGTCGCGCTCCAGGCGTGCCCGTTCAGGGCGCAGCTTGAGCGAACGCCATGCCGTCCAGGCCAACGCAGTGCGGATGGCGCCTTTCACAGTAGTGCCGGGCAGATAAGGCCGGTCGTAGGCGTCCTTGAGCTGCTCGCGCAACACGGCGCCTGGCGCTGTCGAACGCGGTGTTCCCTTGATCACATAACGGAAGAAGCGACTTTGGGGGTCAAAGTCGTGCGCACGCAGCAGTTGGGCCGGCGGTGTCTCTGCCAGCTGGTCTGCCAGCCTCGGATCGTCGGTCAGCTGCGCGTCGAGCAACGCAGCCTCGTTGATCCGCCAGGTATGACCGCCGTGGATCGCATAGTCATATTGATTGAGCAGCTCGCGTCCGTTGCCGATGTGCAACGGGGTGAGCGTGCGTACCGTCATTCGATATATACGATATCCGTCTCGCCCGCTCATGGCCTTGCCTCCTGCATACCGACTGCCAATGCCAGTCCATAGCGCCACACGGGATGCTCGACGCCCACCGTGCCAGAACCGCGATACACCGGCCGTACATCGACCACATCGCCCCAGGGCATCTGATCGACGGCACGGACGATACTGCCCTCGCGCACCAACCAGAGCCGGCGACGGCGCTGGGCGGCAGCATCCCAGGTGCGCAGCCAGCCGCCCACTGCGGTGAGTGCGTAGGCCTGTGCGCGCGTGAGCACGTCGGGCAGCTCCCTTGCGCGAGGATGGTAGCGGCTGAGCAGCAACGCCGGCGCCCCTGGCGCCGGGTCGGGCAGCTGGAGCGGCTCCGGCGCGCGCTGCCAGCGGAAGGCGCCATAACCGGCGGTGCGTTCACCGCCCAGACCATCATCTCCCAGCAAGCTGAGGAGGTGTTCCAGCATCTCCCGCAAGGTCGTCTGGCCCAGACGCGCGTCGGGTTTGTGCCATTGAATCCCCAACCACAATCCGCAGTCCGGTGTGAAGCTGACGCGGCCGGCGTGGAAGATCTCCGATGCTGAGGTGATACGGCTCACCGTCACGCGAGGCACCCGGACCTCGCTGAAGATTTGTTGCCGGCGTAGGATGCGCAATAGTTTCTTCCGCTTACATCGCCTGTCAAACAGCATTCGGTGAGGCAGCTGTTCACATTCTTCTGCGGTCAACCAGAAGGTATTGCCTTGCAACGCGGCCCCCTTGTCCGGTTCCTGATTCGGATCCGCCGGGAAGAGCCAGTCGTCCAACCGTTCACCCTGGAGGATAAGGCGCAGGATACCCAGGGAGACGTAACTGATGCGGTCGAGCTCCTTGCGTCGCTCCTTGAGCAGCTCGGGCGCGAATAGCTGTCCCCACGAGGCCGGTTTGGGGAAGAAATACACGTCTCCCGCATAAGGGAACGCACTGGTGAGCAAGAAGGGCGCTGCGGCGTCGGTGTGTTGCCAGTGATCTTTATCGCGATTTGCGTCGGCCTGAACAAGCTGAGCACGTGGAAACAATTGTACCCAATCGTCCGGGTTGCCTCCGCTGCGTCGATAGACATCCACCAGCGCGGCGAAGAGCGTGTCCGAGGGGATGCACACGCCACTCGCTTCCAAGGTGACGCTGTTTGTGCCGACGTGCAATCCCCCGGGAAAGGACAGACGGATCACTTCGAGCGTCGGCATAGTGGCCTCCTTTCCTGGGCGACACTACGCCGGCAGACCCAGACTCTGCTTGACCTCGCGGATGATGTGCGCACGTTCCTGCAGCAGTTCTGCGAGTGTAGCATAGCGCTTGCCGATCTGCCTGGGCCGGTCCAGGTAGCCGTTATTGGTGCGCACGCTCAGGCGGATATCCCGGAACCGTACCCTACCCGAGCCGCGCGAGCCCAATCCGCCCAGATAGTCATCCTCCAGGAGCTGCATGCCGGTGAAGAGCGTCTCCAGGCGGTCCACGTCGCGCACGGCGTCGCAATCGTCCCCTTGGTAGATGCTGTATACGATGACATCCGCGCCCACGTCCTCTGTGCCGTTCGCTTTGCGGTTGGAGAAGACGCTGCCGGCCGGCACGCGTTCCATCTGACGCGGGTTGGCGGCCGAGGTGACGCGGTCGATCGAGACCTCGGTCTTGACCTCAGTGTAGGGCAGGTCGGTGCGCCCGGTTTCCTCCAATTTTTGCGCGCTTTCATCGCTCAGGTGTAGGTCGCGCACCACCAGCCGGGTAGGCCTGGCGAATTTGCGCTCGCCTGGCACGCCGAACACCTGACAGACATCACAGTCGAGGTACTCTTCTCTGTTCTTTGCTTCGTTTTCGCTATCGGCGCCGCAGGAGTGGATATAGCCCTGACCGATGCGCTGGTTCTGAGGCAGTCCTTTATACTTCTCCAACAGGCTGCGCATCTTGCCCTTGAGCGACGAACCTGGAATGTACGGACGATTGGTGAGCGGGTCGCGGATGACCGTCTTGTCCACGCCGCCGATTTCAATCCCCGTTTCGGAACCGCCGATGTGCAGTCCAGTCACCGCCTCGATGTCGAAGCTGAGAAACACGCGTCCCTCAAGTTTAATTTTTTTGCTGGCCATCGTTTACGTTCCCCCTTTCAGTCTCCACCATAGGCCTTATGGTAGGCCAGAATGGCTTCGAAGAACTCGACGAAGCGTTGGTAGTTATCATCCTGGTTGTTGGGATTGTCGTCTGCTTGCCCTTTGGGTTTGGCCTTGACCACCAGATCGAGCGCTGGTTGCAGCACGTCCACCAGATCACGCACGGCACGACCGCGCTCCTTGCGCGCCCGATACGCCATCTTGGGCTTGAGCAGGATCAGCCGGCGTAGTGCCCTCTGCCGGCGAAGCGTCCACTCAGCTTGGATCTGGCGCACCTCACCGAAGAGTGCACGAATTTGGCTGGTGGCCAGACCGCTGCTATAGAGCCATTTGCCGATGCGGTCGGCCCACAGCACCAACGTCTCCGCGCCGTCGGGGTCGGTGATAATAGTGCGCAGCTCCGCGTCCGAAGGACGCGCTACAACAGTTTGATCACTTTTTGCTTGGCTCATAATTCACCTCCATTAGACAGGACAACATAGATTTCGCGATTGACTAGCGGCTCTAACAGCTCAATCACCTTGCTCCGGAATGTCCCAGTGCACTTATCCAAGTAACTCTTGACTGTCCTGGTCTTACCGCACTCGACCAGTCTTTGAACCCAGGTTGTAGCAAAGTAGGCCTTGACGATCTCAGAGCAAAAACAGGCTGGCTCCAGCGGTCTTTCACGCACGAGGATGCCCAAGCTGAACAGTTGGTAAAAGCAAATCCTAGGGCGGGGATATCGTTGCAAAGTTCTCATGATGTCCTCATCCGTAGCCCGAACGTGATGGCCGTTCCATTGCAACGCTAGCTTTCCCACAGCTTCCCACCACAGCTCAGTATCTTGGGTGTGCAAACGCCGACGCCCTCTTTCACGCTGCCACAGGCTGCGGAAGATCCGATCAAGCAGTCGAGCAAGGTACAATGTCGGTGGGGCTGTCTCCTCGCTCGATGCTTCAGGCGCACATTGTTCTGCCTCCTCCCCGTCCCCGAGCCGCTCTGGGATATCAGCCGTTGAGGCACTGCGCGTTGTAGCGGGCTCCTCTTGACTCTCAGAGAATTGTGATATCAACTCCTGCTCATCAGCGGCCCGAAGCC
>JANXAX010000035.1:9346-13681 GCA_025062175.1 Anaerolineae bacterium
TGCACGTCGATAAGCTTCTCTTGCTTTCGCCAATATTGACTCCTTTGTTAAATCAGAAGTCTCCTGCAGCTGAGAGACAAGGCTTACAGACAGTGGCTCAAGCGAGTTTGGATAGGAACCGGTGATCTCCGGTATCGCAGCCTCCAGACATGCCGGAGAGGATAGCACCCTCCACAGCTCTGGCTCTTTATCTAGAAGGTCCAGAAGCTCCCTATAAGTCCGTTCATCCCCACTGCTTAGGTAGCCGCGGATGTAGGCCAGAATCTGCTGCTGATTCAACGACGCGATCCTGACAACATTGCCGGATTGCTGCAGTGATCGATCATCCATAACGTCTGTTCGAGTGGACAGGATGATTTTCGGCGGGGTAAACTCTTGCATAAACGCGTGGAGTCGCCTGATAAAGTTTTGTCGCTGTCTTTCGGTATCCAGTTCGTCCAGTCCATCTAAACAAACCAGCCACTTGAGATTGGGATTGCGCAGCAGCACCTCAGGACACGTGGGACGTTCTTCCCTTCTTCCAAAGAACGCACCCTTAGACACTTTGTTAACAGAATCTAGGAGACTCCTTTCCAATCTCCACTGCGCGTCGATCGCTTCATCACGCAGGCGCAAGTATATCGGGATCCAACATCGGGGAGGACGAAAGCTCTCCTCACGAATCAGCTGCTTTATTACCTCCAAGCCATCTTGTGCCAGGTTCGCAACCAACCTTTGAATGAAAGCGGTTTTGCCACTGCCAGCGGAACCGCTGATGACGAGCAGCCGGTCGTCAGAGCTGAGCAGGAAATCGTCCACGACAGATTGCAGAGGTATACCTTGCTCATTATATAGATCCTGATATGGCTTAATGGATTGTGCGGTACCGAGATCGATCTTTCGATCATTGAGCAATCCTGAGAGATACGCCTCCCATACTGAGGGAAGCACGTACGGTACCTGTGAATAGCTGTAGCAATAGGGGTTCTCATCCGGCGCGATTTCCTGCCGTTTGATCTCTATTTTGCTCTCCCCGAAGCGGATCCAACACTGTCCTGGTCTGAGCTTTGGCTCTCCCTTAGCAGGAAACTGTGCCTTGACCTGATAGGGAGAGGGCGGAGGAAGGGGATGAATTATCAGATAAGCGATATCGATGCTATCGATTTGAGATACGTTAAGATCCCACTTCACGACGGGCTTAATGTATCTTTGGATCACCTGCTGTAGCCTGTGCTTTACCCGTTCGCCTGTGGTCAAGCCCCTCACACGATCGTACAGATGCTCGGAGGACTCAATCCCACACAACCGGCCTTGGTCATCGAGCCCATAGAGGAGGTAACCAGGCCTGCCCAGCATTCGAGCAGTGTTCGCCAGCGCGATAACATCGCGGATGAACTCTGCTATACATTCATCATTCCAAGGATCGGGTAGCATTGCCTTGCGGTCGCGCAAGGGAGACTCTTCGTAGTGCTCCGATTCGATGAATAATTCGTGACGGAACCTTTCCTCCTCATCCATAAAGGTTTCACCCTATCAGACTCTACAAGTCTGGGGATTCTAAGGCTCACCTCGTTTCCACATCACGCGACAACAGCTCCACCCAGCGCGCGGCCAGGCCGACCCACTCGATGGCGCGAAAGTTCTCGCCCTTGAGCTGCTCGGCCAGTTCTTTGATCTCCCGCCCGCTTTGGTCTTTGTGACGCTCGGCCATGCGCCGGAGCATATAGTAGGTACGCCACATCCACGGCCCCCAGAGGACCTGTTCCTCGCCTTGGCGGTTGAGATCGGCACCGCACTTGCGGCGTTCTTGCATGGCAACATCGTGGTGCTCTTGGGCACGGATGAGCACGCGCAACAAAGCCGCCGGCACGCCGGCGCCGCCTGTCTCGCGCGGTCTGGTGAGGCGTGCCAGCCGCTGCGCCAAGCCACTGACCGTCTCCATCCCTTCCACGACCGGCTGGGCCAGGCCGAAACGCGCCCAGCTCACCGTCTGTCCCAGGAAATGGACGGCGTCCTTCTTCTCCTTGAATCCGTTCGACCCGTTCACCTGCCTTTGGTAGCGCTTGGCCTTACCCTCGGCATCACCAGCATCGCGTGCAGCCTGATAGAGCGGATATTTGCCACCCACCAGCACCACGCCGGCGCTAGCGTGCACGCCCGGGTGACCGGCGGCGAAGGGGGTCAAGTCGGCGCGCACCCGTCGCGCCAGCTCGATGACGCGATCCCACGCCCCGACGAAGAAGAGGTCATCGCCGCCGGAGTAGATCGAATAGAGCGTGTCGCCACGGTTGGCATCCTGTCGCGTCTCCTCATTCATCGCCTGCGCCAGGAACTCCACCCAGCCTTCAAAATAGAGGCTGATGGCAAAACTCAGCGCCGCGACGCGGGACAGTGTAGCAAAACGGCGCAGCACTTCGCCGCTTTGCTTGTCGTATTCGACGAACCCATCGCTGAAGAGCTGGCCTCCATCGTCCAAATCCATGCGCAACACACCCAATCGATGGATGCCGCGCGATTGAGCCTCTAACAAAGAGAAGGGTTTGACGTCACCGACCTCCGAGTCTCTTAGGTCTTCCCACAATTGATCACGGTAGCGCTCGAGATCCGAGCGCGTGATCAATGGTGTCACGTTGACCAGAAAACGCCGGCCCACCGCCGTGTTGCGGTCGGGTGCGAGTTGCTGGACCGCTGCATCGTCCAGTGCCAACACCACTCCGAGGTGTTCGCCCAGACGTGGTACATTTGAAGCCACGCCCGCCTCAAACCCGAAAGCAGCCAACACGTCCTGCCAGTTTCCAGGTGGCACATCTTGGGATGATGTTGGCTTGCTCGCTTTTTCATCCCGGATGCGCAACCACAGATAACGCGCCTGGCGCAAGTCCTTGCCCAGTTCCTCGTACGAAACACAGGGTGGACACTTGCGCACGCCCTCTTCCTCTGTTTCTCCGCGTTTCGGATAGCGCCGTGTGTCAGGATGTTCTCGTCCGCACACTGCGCACTCCTTTTCCTCACTGCCACCATCTTCTTGGGGCAGGAATACTTTCACCAGCCCTTGTTCCATCTCGGCGAAGCGACGTTGCTTGACCTGGCGCAGCACGCGGGTCAACTCCTCCCACTTCCCAGAAATGCGACCATCATAGAAATCAGCGGCCTTCAGCGGCACGGCTGCCAATGCCACATAGAGGTCGCCGCGATGGTGCCGGAGCAGGTGTGTGCTGATCTGGCACTGGATACCTTGCAGCCTCTCACCGTCATCGACGCGTGCTAGCAAATAGAACCCGCCGCCGCCTTGATAGATCAGATTGCAAATGGGAAGCCCCAACTCACGCAGCACGTAACGCGCCAGTACCTCAGTCAGCAATTGCAGGTAAAATGAACGTCCGCGCAGCGCACTGGCGGCACCCTGTGAGGTGATCGTGTAGATGAAGTCCTGGACACCCGAGATGTCACCACCCACCAGCAGCGCTATCGGTGTCTCCTCTAAAACTTGCGGTGACGATATTATTTCGACGTCTTGTTTCACCCGCTCGGCCTGGCGACGCGCTTCATACCACGTGTCCAGTGCCTGAAGCAGCTGGTCCGCAACCCTCTCGTCCATATTTTTTTTGTAGAGCAGCGCGGCCAACGCCGCGGTCATACGGCTGTGGTCGTAGAGACTGACGTCGGGCTGCGAGCGATAATACGCCGAGGGAACACACCAGGTATAGCGTTGCATCAGCAACAGCATGCTTTCGAGGTAGACATCCAACCGTCCGTCTGGGGTGTGGGCAGCTTGTAATCTTTTGGCATGGTCACAAAACCCCTGCCAGAGCTCCTGGTAGGCTTTCCGCACCTTCGTGTCTGGCCAGGCTTCACCTGGGAAGATCACCTCTCGCTTTAGAGCGAGTTCCCGGAGCGGCCAATAGGCCAGGTCAGAACAGCGCTGAATTTTGAACTCTTTTTTTCTCTCGTCTTGGATTCCATCTTTTTGGATTTTGGTCTGTAACCGACAAAAGATGGAAAGGAGTTGGCACGGTTGTTCTTCTTTTTCTTCGGTGCGCTCGCCGGCGGACAACCGGTCTGCCAAAGCCACCACCTTATTCAAGTCGCCCGTAAGTGGTTTGTCATGATGCCCTATCACCGGGTACAGAAATCCTTGCCACTGACCTGGCACATAGTGTTTGACGAACTCATCGCCCACCTCGGCGTGTTTTCTCGGCTTTTCCTCCTGCCGCTGCGCAAACTTGCCGATGTCGTGCAGCAGGCCGGCCAGCGCGGCTTGCAACGTTTCCTCTTTGATGTCCGTCATCCTCACCTCCTGAAACGTGGTGATGCCTGCCCGGAAGCAGGCCGCCGGTTACATGTCCATCCCACCGC
>JANXAX010000360.1 GCA_025062175.1 Anaerolineae bacterium
AGGGACAGCAACTCCAGGTACACCACGGCGTGACAATCCTGGCGACGGGCGGGGTGGAATACCATGGACCAGAGTATCTATACGGGCAGCATCCACGCGTAATGTCCCAACAAGAGTTTGAGGCCATGTTGGCCGCCGCTGAAGGGATTGCAGAGACTAGTCAGGCACACAGGAAAGGACTGCCTGATCAAGTGGTGATGATCCTGTGCGTCGGGCCGGCCGAGGAATACTGCAGCCGCATCTGCTGTACCATGGCTTTGAAAAACGCTCTGGTGCTCAAGCGTCTGAAGCCCACCGCTGAGGTGATGATTCTCTATCGGGACATTCGCACCTGCGGTTTCAAAGAAAGGTTATACACGCGGGCACGCCAAACTGGAGTGCGTTTCATTCACTATGATTTTGATCGCAAGCCGGAGGTGATGGGTGAAGGTGATCGACTGAAGGTTGTGGTTTGGGAGGAAGCATTGGGACAGTCGCTCCAATTTGCTCCCGATCTATTGGTGTTGAGCAATCCGGTTGTCCCGGCGGAAGGGGTGCATGTGCTCAGCAAGCGGCTCAAGCTCCCCTTAGACGGTAATGGATTCTTCATGGAAGCCCACGTCAAGTTGCGGCCGGTCGAGTTTTCGAGTGATGGATTCTTCATGGCTGGCACAGCCAGCTACCCCAAGTCCCTGGATGAAACAATCGTGGAGGCTCTGGCGGCATCCGCACGGGCTGCGACGGTGCTAGCCCAGGACTCCATCCAGGTTGGTGGCAGCGTGGCGGTGGTGGACGCCAGCCGTTGTGTGGCATGCCTGACCTGTGTGCGTACGTGTCCCTATCACGCTCCGCGCATTGTGCCAGATCTAATCGGAGTGGGAGGCATCAGAGGAGCAGCGCAGATAGAAGCGGCTGTCTGCCATGGATGTGGATCATGTGCCGTTGCGTGCCCCGCCAGGGCGATCGAGTTGGCACACTATACCGACTTTCAGGTGCAAGCGAAGGTGGACGCCCTGTTCGGAGACGTGAAGGCTGGTGAACCAGTTCCGCCTATGAGATAAGAGCGAGCAATGGTGAGAAAGTAGGGGATATGAGGAATACGGAAAACTGGCAACCTCAGATTATCGCCTTCTGTTGCAGACATTGTGCCTATGCCGCGGCGGACCTGGCCGGTGGTCTACGTCTGACATATCCCTCTGCTGTCAAGATCGTGGAGGTGCCATGTACAGGGCGGGTGGATATGTCCCATATATTGCGCAGTTTTGAGAATGGCGCTGATGGCGTGCTCGTGGCCGGCTGACTGCCCGGAGAGTGTCATTACCTGGAAGGTAATCTGAGAGCCCAACAAAGGGTTGCGCGGACACGTACCCTGTTAGAAGAAATCGGTCTGCAAGGTGAACGGCTGGCGATGTTCAGTCTATCGGCCGTGATGGGCGTCCGTCTGGCTGAAATCGCTGCTCAAATGACCGAAAAGGTCAAGGCATTAGGTCCTAATCCCTTGGGTGTGAAAAGGGCATAAACTGTGGCATCGTGTTTGAGAGGATCACACGGGTGGTAATCAATGCTGATTAAGGAGAGGAGGGCCCCATGATTGTCGGTGAACAGAAGCCGTTGGCTGAGATCAAACAGATGTTGGCCGGGTTTCGCAAAGTGCTGGTGGTGGGATGTGGCACGTGCGTGACCGTATGTATGGCGGGTGGAGAGAAGGAGGTCGGGATTCTAGCCTCGGCGCTGCGCATGAGCACACGCTTGGACGGAAAAGCCATCGAATGCGACGAAGCCACCGTCCAGCGACAGTGTGAATGGGAGTACATCGATCCCCTGGGCAGCCGGTTGGCAAACTACGACGCCGTATTGTCACTGGCCTGTGGCATTGGAGTGCAAACTCTAGTACAACGATTCCCCAATATCTGGGTCGTGCCCGGCTTGAACACCACCTTCTTGGGAATGCCTCCTGAACAAGGAGTGTGGGAGGAACGTTGCCAGGCGTGTGGGGATTGTATCCTCGACAAGACGGGTGGCATCTGTCCCATTGCGCGTTGTTCCAAGCAGTTGCTCAATGGACCATGTGGTGGTTCTCAGAAGGGTGTTTGTGAGGTCAACCCCCAAACCCCATGCGCCTGGCAGCTGATCTACGACCGCATGAGCGCCATGGGCCGATTAGAGCAGCTATTGGAAATCCAACCACCTAAGAACTGGTCTGCGGCGCGCCACGGCGGACCAAGACGAATTGTACGTGATGATCTGCGCTTACCTGAGGATTATCGGACTGCGTAGTAGCTGGCGAGGAGAAGGCTATGAGCGAGGTCGCGCACAACGGATACAAATCCGGCAGCAATCTAGAACGCGTTCTTAAGGCAGGACACTTCGCCGTCACGGGCGAGCTGGGTCCACCCAAGAACCACGATGCCAATGTCATCCGGCGGAAGGCAGAGCTGCTGAAAGGCTGTGTCGATGCGGTCAACATCACCGACAATCAGACGGCGATTGTGCGTATGAGCAGCATTGCTGCCGGGGTGATCCTGATTCAGGAAAACATGGATCCGGTCATCCAGATGACCTGTCGAGACCGCAACCGCCTGGGCATGCAGAGCGATCTGCTCGGGGCTGCGGCCCTGGGCATCAAAAACGTGCTCTGCCTCACAGGTGATCACCAGTCCTTTGGTAATCACCCCACGGCTAAAAACGTACACGACCTGGACTCGATCCAGCTGGTGCGTATGGTCAAGGATATGCGTGATGAAAGCCGCTTTCAATGCGGTGAGGAGATTCCAGGAGGTGGGCCACGTTTCTTCATCGGAGCGGCAGCCAATCCTTTTGGAGATCCGTTTGAATTTCGACCTTATCGGCTGGCGAAGAAGGTAGCTGCCGGGGCCGATTTCATCCAGACCCAGCTTATCTACGACATTCCACGCTTCCATGAATTTATGAAACGCGTGGTAGATATGGGACTGCACGAGAAGGTGTTCATCTTGGCTGGTGTGGGACCGCTTAAGAGCGTGGGGATGGCAAAGTACATGCGCGATCA
>JANXAX010000361.1 GCA_025062175.1 Anaerolineae bacterium
CTTCTCCCCCGACGGCTGCCTGCTCGCCTCGGGAAGCGATGACTGGACGGTGCGGGTGTGGGAGGTGTCCTCCGGCCGCCGGCTCCACACCCTGCAGGGGCACTCGAGCTATGTGACCAGCGTGGCCTTCTCCCCCGACGGCCGCCGGCTCGCCTCGGGAAGCGATGACCAGACGGTGCGGGTGTGGGCGCCGGGCTGAGGGAATCGAGCACACAGACACAGGGTATTTTCTTTAGGAGACACCGGGACACGCAGTTCGTTTTCGAGGCGCATGCCGTTCCTGCCATGGCGCTTGTCACGTCCGAATCGCGCCAGAGCCTGGAACGCCTGGTCGGTTCCCGCCAGAGGCAGGACCAACGGTATCTGGATTCGTTGGTGATCAGGGCGGTTGTCTTGGATATCGCCTCGAACGGACGGTCCCTGCCAGCCTGGCAACGAAAGGGCTAGAAACATATCTGTTGAGCTGACTGCCTGCCCATCCTGGCCCGCCACAACCGCGGGGGAGCTGCTTTCAGACCCGCTTGCACTCGCCCCACGCATACCCGCTCTGGGCGACGAGCTGGCATCGCCGGAAGCTGCCACACATCCAGGACGTCACCCTATTGCGCGATGATCCTTTCGCATTCGCTATTCAGAACGCAACGCCACGATGGGGTCGAGCCGGATGGCGCGCATAGCGGGATAGATGCCAAAAATCAGGCCCAACAACAGGCTGAACCCGAGTGCCAACACCAGCGAATCGGGTTGGATGACAACTTTGAACTCCACAGCCGGCATCTGGCCGAAGATAAATGCCACACCATACGCCAGGACGACGCCGATCATCCCGCCGAAAAGACAAAGCACCAACGCTTCGATCAAGAATTGCAGCAAGATGTCACCGTCGTGAGCACCCACTGCCTTGCGCAGCCCGATCTCGCGTGCGCTCGGTCGCCGAAACGAGCATGATGTTCATGATAAATTTTCGTAAGATATTGGGACACGGCCCAAGCTGGCACATCCGGGGCATTCACCATATCATGGAAGGGCTATTCATGCGAGAGGTCATGGCGAGAACAGAGAGCTCCCTATGATGCATAGTGGGGGATGGTGGCAGTATATCACCTATGACGAGCGGACAGACCGTCCGCATGTCAATCGCAACTTGTTGCGCCGCGTGGCGCAGATTGCGCGTCCCTATCTGGCGCCGGCATTGATCACGCTGGTTGCCATCCTGGTCATCTCGCTGTTGGGCCTGGTGCCGCCCCTGCTCATCCGCCAGATGATCGACGAGGCCATTCCCCGGCGCGACATCCGCGCTCTGAATCTGCTGGCGCTGGGCATGGTGCTCATCCCTTTGCTCAGCGGTGTCATCGGGGTAGGACAGCGCTATCTGAACGCGCGCATCGGTGAGGGGATTATCAGCGACTTGCGCCAGGCCCTCTATGCGCACATGCAGCGCATGAGCCTGCGCTTCTTCACCCACACCAAGACCGGCGAGCTGATGAGCCGCTTGAACAACGACGTGGTCGAAGCGCAGCGCGCGGTGACCAGCACCTTTATCGAGATCATCACCAACACCATAACGGTGGTGACCACCCTCGCCATCATGTTCTCACTCGAATGGCGTCTGACGCTCTTAAGTATCATCATCTTCCCACTCTTCTTCTTGCCGGCGCGCCGCATCGGTCGCGTGTTGCGCCGCATCGTGCGCGAGGCGATGGACCGCAACGCGGCGATGAACGCCATGATGCACGAGACGCTCAACGTCAGCGGTGCGATGCTGACCAAGCTATTTGGCCGCCAGGCGGATGAGATCGCCCGGTTCATCCGGCTGAGCAACGCGGTGCGCGACATCGGGGTGCGCAGGGCAGTGGTGGGGCGGTGGTTCTTTATGATGCTCAGTGCGGTCAGCGCCGTGGGCACCGCACTCGTCTTCTGGTCCGGCGGACACCTGGTCATCGGAGAAGCGCTCACGCTGGGCACGCTGGTCGCCTTCACCAGCTACCTGGCCCAGCTGTATGGCCCGCTTGGCGCGCTCAGCAATGCCCGCGTGGACTTTGCCCAGTCATTGGTCAGCTTCGAGCGCGTGTTCGAGGTGCTCGACCTGCCCGTCGAAATCGAGGATGCGCCGGGTGCGATCGTGCTGGAGCAGGTGCGCGGCCACGTGCGGTTCGAGAACGTTTCTTTTAGCTATGCCGCTGCCGAGCGCTTCGGGGCACTCCTGTCGAGAGCAGCGACGGGCGCTGACAGTACATCCAGCATCGCCGGCAACGGTGGATCAGGGGAGGACGAACACACCCTCTTCGTGGAGACGCGGGCCGCCGAACGGCAGTGGGCGGTGCGCGAGCTGAGCTTTGAGATCCAACCCGGTCAGCTCGCTGCGCTGGTGGGGCCCAGCGGCGCCGGCAAGACCACCGTCACCTATCTGTTGCCCCGCCTGTATGATCCCACCGAGGGGCGCATCCTGCTGGATGGGCATGATCTGCGCCAGGTGACGCTTGCTTCACTCACCGCACAGATTGGCATGGTGACCCAGGAGACCTTCCTCTTTCACGACACCATCCGGGCCAACCTGCTCTACGCCCGGCCGGACGCCACCCAGGCGGAGCTGGAAGAAGCCTGTCGCGCCGCCAACATCCACGACTTCATCGTCGGCTTGCCCGACGGTTACGATACCGTAGTGGGCGAACGGGGCTACCGTCTGAGCGGCGGGGAGAAGCAACGCATCGCCATCGCGCGTGTGCTGCTCAAGGACCCGCGCATTCTCATCCTCGACGAGGCCACCTCGTCGCTCGATTCGCACAGTGAGGCGCTCATCCAGACGGCCCTGCAGCGGGTGATGCGCGGGCGCACCAGCCTGGTGATCGCGCATCGGCTGAGCACCATCCTCGCCGCCGACCTCATCCTGGTGTTAGACGAGGGACGCCTGGTGGAACAGGGCACCCACAGCGAGTTGCTGGCGCGCGGTGGCTTATACGCGATGCTCTACAACACCCAATTCCAAAAGCAGCTGGAGACTG
>JANXAX010000362.1 GCA_025062175.1 Anaerolineae bacterium
CCTGATAGAGGCGGAAGAGCAGCACCAGCGACGCCAGGCCCATGATGCCATAGGCATACAGCTCCGGTGGCCCAAATGTGTGTGGAATTCCCCAAAAGTCAACCCGTTCCGGCATCGTTGCACGCTCCCTTCTGTGGCTACACTACTGCTTCGCCCGGCGGATCTGCTCGGTCAGGGCTGGCACCAGGTCGAACATGTCGAGCGTGGTGCCGTAGCGGGCGATGTCGAAGATAGGCGCGCTGGGGTCGGTGTTGACGGCGATGATCGTCTGGCTGTCGGTGATGGCTTCGGCGTGTTCCGGTGCGCCGCTGATGCCCAGCGCCAGGTAGAGGCGTGGCTTGACCCGCTTGCCTGACTTGCCCACCAGGCGCGTGGTCGGCAGCCAGCCCTGGTCCACCACCGGGCGTGAAGCGCTCACCACTCCGCCCAGCACCTTGGCCAGTTCCTCCACCATCTCGATGTTGTCGGCGTTCTGGATGCCGCGCCCCACCGAGACCAAGATGGCCTCTTTGGAGATGTCTACGTCGCCGCTCTCCGGCTCGATGTACTGTTTGAGGGCGATGCGCCCACCTGCTGTCGCGGCCGGAGCGATCATCTCAACAGGCGGTGGTTGGCTGCCCTTGCCCTGCTCGGCCTGGAAGCCACCCGGCACCATCGCCACCAGCGCGTGGGGCGCGGGGATTTCGCCCTCGGCCATCAGCTTGCCGCCGCACAGCTGGCTGATGTACATGAGACGGCCGTCGTCCGCGCGCACGCTGCGGCAATAGCTCACCAGCGGCCAGCCCAGCTGCACCGACAGCCCGCCGGCGAGCTCCGCACCGATCGAGGTATCGCCGAACAGGGTCACCCGCGGCGCCTGCGCGCCGAGCAACCCGGCGAGCGCCTGTTGATAGCGGTCGGGGATGAAATCGGCCAGCTGCGGGTCGTCCATCACGATCATGCGGTCCACCGCCACATCCTGGGCGAGGCCTTGCACGTTGTGCCCCAGCAACACGCCCACCACCTGGCCACCGCTCGCCGCAGCCAGCTGGCGCGCGGCGGCACACAAGACATAGGAGATGTCCGCCATCTGCCCTCTGAGGTGTTCGATCACCACGTAGATGTCCTGGCTCATGGTCTCACTCCTGTACCTTTGCCCTGCGTGGCCTCACAACACGCCCAATTCGCGCAACAGCGCCACCATCTTGGCGGCGACCTCATCCGGCCCGCCGTCGAGCATGGTGGCACGCGCAGCGACTTCGGGCTTGTACATGCGCATGATGACCGGGCCACCGCTGGCGTCCAGCGCGGCCACCGTCTGTTCCTCGATCGTGGCGGTCTTCATCGCTTGGCGGATGCGGCTGAAGGCGACATAGCGGGGGGGCTGATCCGCTGCCTGGATGCCCAGCACCGCCGGCAGCGTCACCTCCAGCTCGGCGACCAGCCCGCCGGGATACTCCTTGCGCACCGTCGCCCGGCCGTCGCTCAGCGTCACGCCGGCGATGTAGCCCACGTAGGGCAGGCCCAGGTAGCCGGCCAGCAACGGCCCCATCGCGCCGTCCAAGTCGCTGTGGCTCTGCACGCCGGTCAGCACCAGGTCGGGCTGCAGTGGCTGGATCACCTCTGCCACGGCGCGCGCCATAGCATGGTTGTTGACCGACTGGCCGAAGCTATCACACAGCTTGATCAAGCGGTCGGCGCCCTTGGCGGCAGCGGTGTAGAGCACGTCGTCCACCCCTTCCAGGTCCGGGGCGATCACTGTCACCTGACCGCCACCGCGTTCCTTGAGTAGGATGGCCTGCTCGATGGCGTGCCCGTCGAACTCATTGAGCTGCAGGCGCAGCGTATCGGGGTCGAGAGCGCAACCGCTCGCATCGATGACCAGCTCCTCGACCAGGTCGGGCACCAACTTCACGGGAACGACAATGTGCATCGGGTCACCTCCTTCAGTCACTCATCGCCTCGGCGAGCAGCTCGGCGATGTCGCGTACGATCAGGCGGCCGGCGCCTGGCACCGTCTTGGTGGCATCCTCGAAGCGCGGCGCTTCATAGGGACATGCTACGGCGAGTATGTCGGCGCCGACTTTCATCGCTTCGCGCACCCGCCACTCTGAGAGGCGGGTGTGCGCCTTCTCCCATTGGAAGCCGTCCATCCACATGCCGCCGCCGCCACCACCGCAGCACAGGCTGGTGGTGCGATTGTGTGGCATCTCGACCAGCTCGATGCCCGGAATGGCGCGCAGCAGCTGGCGCGGCGGCTCGAACACATCGTTGGCGCGCCCCAGGTAGCACGGGTCGTGGTAGGTCACACGCGCGTTCACCTCGCGTTTAAGCAGCGGCTTGAGCGCGTCGAGGCGCTCAGCCAGGAACTCGGTGTAGTGGCGCACCGGATAGGCGATGCCCAGCCGCGGATACTCGTTCTTGAAGGCGTTGTAGGCATGCGGGTCGCCGGTGACGATCTCCTTGAACTCATATTGGGCAAAGGCACGCCCGTTCTTGGTCGCCAACATCTCGAACAGGCCGCGCTCGCCCGCCAGGCGCTGCGAATCACCGTCGCTGACCTCCTCGGCGCCCAAGATGCCGAAGTCCACGCGCAGCGCGTTGAAGACGTTGGCCAGCGCGCGGCTGACCGGCTGGACGCGCGGGTGATAGGAGCCGTAGTCGCCCACAAACCAGAGCACCTCGACCGGCCGGCGCTCCTCGCTCATAATCGGCACGCGCGGCTTGACCCCCTTGGCCCAGTCGGCGCGTTTGCGCGGCGATTCGCCCAGCGGGTTGCCATAGCGTTGGGTGTTCTCCAGGGCGATCTGCAGCTCCGAGGGGATGTTGCCGGCCAACAGGAGCTCTTCTTTGGCACGTGTCATCAAGCCGGCGGCGAGGGGGATGCGCACCGGACATGCCGCCGAGCAGGCGTAGCACGAGACGCACATCCACACCGTCTCCGCCTCGGTCACCCGCTCGAAACGCTGCGCGCGCAGCGCGGCGATCATCTTGCCGGGGGGATAGTCCAT
>JANXAX010000363.1 GCA_025062175.1 Anaerolineae bacterium
TATATTACAAGCAAATCACAATCAATTACAAGATTATCACAAACAAAAAGGTCCTTAGACAAGGATCGAGCCGGGACGTTTCCGGGCGTTGTAACGACCAGGGCGTCGTTTCCAGAAGGACGGAGATGATTTTCCAGGAAATCCTCGTTGTCGAAGGAATAGACATAACGCTCCCATCTGCCTCTTTGACCGCGTCCTCGCCTGTTGAGCGGATTCCCGTGCCCGTCGTAGGTAAAAAGAGCCCCAGACGGTTTAGAGCAGCTTACTATTTGCTGTATGACGTTAGATAAGGGAGCACTCTAAGGTGCTGGACACACATCGCCGTCGTCAAGCGATCCTTGCACTGCTTAATGAAGCGGGTGAGATAAGCGTCGAGGATGTTGCTCGGCGTTTTGGTGTGTCGGCCAATACTATTCGCACGGACCTTGCCGTTTTGGATGAACGCGGTCTGTTGCGACGTGTGCGCGGTGGCGCAATTGCTCTCAACCGACCCTCTGTGCGAGACATGTCTTTCTCTCTACGCGCCCGTTCTAACCATGTGGAGAAGCAAAATATTGCCCGTTGGGCAGCCACCCTGGTGCAAGACGGTGATGCTATTATTCTGGATGCCAGTACCAGCGCCTATTACCTCGCTGGCTTTCTGCGTGAGCGACGCTACCTCACGGTCGTGACGAATGGTTTGCAATCCGCATTGTTGTTAGCACGAGAGCCCACCAACAAGGTGATCTTGGCCGCTAACACGGTACGCTCAGATGGCAATGCCCTGGTGGGTGAGTTGAATCCGGACCTGTTGAGCGGATTTCGTGCCAGTAAATGTTTTGTCTCATGCTCGGGTTTCTCGGTCGATGAGGATCTGACCGAGAACGACATAGATGAAGCGGCACTGAAAGCACAATTGGTCAAACTCTCACGCCAAGTGATTGCTCTGGTTGATCACACCAAGTTCGATAAAAAAGGCACCTTCCGCTTTGCCAGTCTGGATCAGCTGAGCTGGATAGTCGTAGATGAGGCAGTGTCGCGGGATAAGCTCGCCGTCTTACGGCGGATAGTTGGATGTCCCATCGTCGTAGTGGGTTCCGTGTCTGCCGAGATGCTGCAGCCGATCTCCTCTCTCGCAGCCAGCAGGCGTTATCGTATTGGGTTCGGTAACGCTACGGAGCGGATGAGCTTCACCCACGATGTGCGAGCCAGTCTGGAGAAAGCAGCAGCCCGTCTGGGAAACGTGGAGCTACTCATCCGCGACAATGCTCTGGATAGCCAGAGAGCTCTGGAGAATGCCGAATGGTTCGTAGCCAATCGAGTAGATCTAGTCATCGAGTTCCAGCTAGATGCCGCAATTGGCAACGTTATTATGGACAAGCTGAACCGGGCGGGAATCCCGGCAATCGCTGTCGACGTGCCGATGCCCGGTGCCACTTTTTTTGGTGCCGACAATTACCGCGCTGGCCACATGGCCGGCGAAGGCCTGGGGCACTGGATCAGGCAGAACTGGGCAGGCCATTTCGATCTCTTAATCAGGTTGGATGCAGTGCGGGTAGGCCCATTGGGAGGGGCACGTCTGCAAGGCGAATTGGATGGGTTAATGTCGGTGCTCGGCCCAATTGAGGCTGAAAAGACGTGGATGATCGACAGCCCTGTGATCTTTGAAGATGTAATTCCCGTTATGAGTGCCCATATAACCCACATTCCGGACAACGCGCGCGTCGCCATCATCGCCATCAATGATGATGCAGCGGTGGGTGCTCTGACCGCTTTTGAACGCAGCGGCCGTCTCGGTCAGGTTGTAGCAGTGGGACAAAACGCCGACCGCATTGGACGCGCGGCTTTGCGTCGTCCAGATTTTCCTTTTATTGGCAGCACAGCGTACTTTCCCGAGCAATATGGCGAAAGGTTGTTAGATGCTGCCCTGCGCATTCTGCGTGGTGAACCGGTGCCGCCAGCGCTTTATACGCGCCACGTCTATATTACGCGTGAAAACCTGGATCATTATTACCCGGAAGAGCAGGGGTGAAATGGTCTCGTGTAATTTACTCTCGAGAAACTGGGAGAATGTGCCTTGATGATGACATCGCGTGAGAGATTCCTGAGAACGTTAGAGTTCCAGCCGGTCGATGTGCCATGGGTGCGGGCCTATGCCTTCGTGTGGCCCGAGACGGAGCTGGTGTGGCGCACCCAAGGTTATGAAGGCCCCACGCTTGGATGGCATGGCGAGGGCTTGCCTCAGCGCTTTGGGCTGGACGAGTTGTTGCGCGTGGATCCCTGGTATGGACCGGTGCCACCTTTTGAGTACCAGGTGATCGAAGAGGATGAGCGCACCAAGCTGTACATCAACCACGAAGGCATCCTTATGCGCGAGTTCAAAGAGCACGCAGACACCAGCATGCCCCAGTTCGTAAAGTTCCCGGTGGAGAGTTTGGAGGACTTCGAAATTTTTGCGGCCGAAAGGCTGGCGCTGAATCCCCAAGAACGCTTTCCCAAGGAGTGGCAGGAAAAGGTTAGGAAGGGCAAGCTGCGGGGCGTTGCCGGAGCAGCCAACATCACAGCAATTGAGGCGGAAGATGAGCGAACCGACACGTCGAGCGAGGAGCTACCTGCTGAAGAGCACCCTCGCCTGTGCTGGGCGGATCGCTGGGGAGGGTTCTTTGGGTCGTTACGCAACATGATGGGGCTCGAAAACCTCTGTCTGGCTTTCTACGACAATCCCAAGTTGATAGAGCGCATGATGGAAGAGCGTGCAGACCGCATCATTGAGATTACGGCCGAGGTGATGAAATACACCGACTTCGATGTGTTCTGGTACTGGGAGGATATGGCTTACAACCATGACTCGCTGATCGATCCCAAGCTATTTCGTAAGTTTGCCTTTAAGCACTATCGCCGTGTGAACGATTGGTTGCGCAGTCAGGGCATTAAACATATTGGTCTCGACAGCGATGGGAATATCACCAAGCTGATACCCCTTTGGCTC
>JANXAX010000364.1 GCA_025062175.1 Anaerolineae bacterium
TTACTCCGGAGAGGAGCAAAATAAACGCTGATGGGCCTAATGAACTACCTGGTTGGTTGGAGGAAGTGGGGCATTCGGCGTTCTGACCTCGTCTTGGAGGTCGGAAGCGGTAATCATCCTTTGGCACGCAGTGATGTGCTCGTCGATATGTTCATCAGCGATAGCATCGAACGCGCTGGACAAAGCCCGGTCGTGATCGATCGTCCTTTCGTTTGCGCAAACGCGGAGATGTTGCCTTTCCGAGCAGGTGCGTTCGATTTTCTGGTCTGTTTGCACACCGTAGAACACCTTGTCAACCCTGAAATGTTTTTTGAGGAGGCTGCGAGAGTGGCAAGACGTGGGGTGATCGTCGCCCCCAGTGAAACGTGCGAACGGATGTTTGGAACCAGTCCGCATCGCTGGCTTGTCTCCATCCGCAGCGGAAAGTTAGTGCTAGAAGGAAAAAAAACAGATAATTGGGGATTGTTTGGGAACACCTTCCATGAAGCCTTTATATCGGACCGTTCGTTCCGCAAGTTCTTCTACGCGCGACCTGACATCTTTGAGGTGCATTATGTTTGGGAGGGTCGGATTGCCTATGAAGTGATAAGAAACGGGGAAGTTGACCCACGTCTTGTTAAGGGCCGTGTCGACATTTGTCAGGATGTAACCCCCTCTCGACCAAATCTATGCATAAAGGATATGCGTTCTTTTATAGAAGTTTGTGCTCGTGGGTCGCGATCTGTGCTTGGTAAAGCTGTTAGACTTCTGTTCTCCGGACGTCGTGTCGATTTGGATTCTATGTTAGCTTGCCCGATTTGTAAAAGAGAGGTCACGAAAAGCGCAACGCGGACCTACATCTGCAATGCATGCTTCAAAGAGTATCCTGTGCGCAAGGACGGTGTTCCCCTTATGCTACCGGCATTGGCTCGCAATTTAGAAGGTCAACAATGGTGACCCTGACAAGTGCAACGTTTGATCCCAGTGTAAGTGTTATCATTCCCACTTATAACCGAGCCGATATGCTGGCACGGGTGTTGCCTTCGTACCTCTCTCAGCAGCATGTGTGCCAAGTGATCATCGTGGATGATGGCAGTTGCCAGAAAGTGGCGCTTCAAATCGAGGACTTGGCCAAGATCGATTCCACCGTTGTTTACATACGTCATCAGCAGAATCTGGGCCAGCCTGAAGCCAAGAACACCGGCGTTCGTCATGCGCAGGCTGATTTAGTATTTATCGGAGAGGATGACCTAGAGCTTGCCGAGGGACATATTGCCACGCTAGTGCAGCATATGGCGGAACAATCTGCCGATGTCATTGCCGGTCGGCGCATCTGGTTACGACCGGGTGAGACGATGGCCCAAGGGCTGGCCCGCGCGGACCGCAATCGCCAACCGGTGGTCAACACTATGCTCTTGGAGGTGAACAGCCATGCGCGTCCCACTGGGGACGTGATCGTGCCCCTGTTGCCGGCCACAGGGCTGGTCCGCACGGAGGTGGCCCGTGCTGTGCCTTTTGATCCTCTATTTAGGAGTGGAAATTGCTGGCGCGAGGAGACCGATTTCCATTTATCATTGAGTGAGCGCGGCTATCGACTGGTCTTCTGTCCCCATACGGTCTCGTTTCACCATGCCCGTCCCACTTTTCAGGCGCGCCAGGGTGGTAATCGCTTGCTATCCGATTTGCGCACACTCTGGGCGATGTATACCAACAACCGTCGTCTGCTGGAGAAACATCGCACTTTCATCGTCGAGCGCGGTTATCTGGTCGGAGGTAACATTGCCCTAACCGCGGTTGTTTATGTTCTGGTGCGAGCCTTTTGGATGTTCAAGAGCGAGATGTACAAGGTGTGGCTGTCCGCCTCGGGTGCATTACAGTGATCGATCCTATCCAACAGTCTGGAGACTGACCTGTGCGTCTTTTGATGTTGACCCAAATTCTGCCCTACCCCCTGGACGCTGGCGCGAAGACGCGTGCCTACTATGTGCTGCGTCACCAGGCTGAGCGTGGCCACCAGGTGACGCTGGTCTCGTTCACGCGCGGCGATGACAGCGCGGCGAGCATTGCCCATCTACGCACCTTCTGCCGGGCGGTGCACACAGTGCCGATGGTGCGTTCCCGGTCACGCGACCTGACCTTCCTGACCGCGAGCCTGCTCACCGGAAGGTCGTTTATCATCGCCCGCGACACCGATACCGGCATGTGGCAGCTGCTGGATGCGCTGTTGGCGCAGACGGAACACTTCGACGCGGTCCACGCCGATCAGCTATGGATGGCGCAGTATGCGCTGCGCTGCGACGGTCTGCCGCGCATCCTGGACGCACACAACGCGGTGTATCTGATCCCGCAGCGGCTGGCACAGAACGAGCGTAATCCGCTCAAGCGTTTGCTGCTGCAGCGCGAGGCGCGTGCGCTGGAGCGCTACGAAGCGGAGGTATGTCGTCGTTTCGAGCGCGTGGTCACTGTCACAGAGGAAGATCGTCGGCTGTTGCAGACGCTCGCCGGAAATGGGCGTGCCATGACGGTCATCCCGATCTGCGTGGATCCGTCGGCAAAGCCACTTATTGGGCGCTCACATCATCCCCGCCGTTTGTTGATCTTGGGCACGATGTTCTGGCCACCCAACGTCGCCGGGACGTTGTGGTTTGCGCGCGAGGTGTTGCCGCGCGTGTTGCGTGAGGTCCCGGATGCCCTGTTGACGATCGTGGGCAAGAATCCGCCGCCGGAGGTGCGTGCGCTGGCCGGGCCGAACGTCGCGGTGACCGGCTACGTGGCCGACCCGATACCCTACCTGGCTGAGAGCGCGGCGTTTTTGGTGCCGCTGCAGGCGGCGGGTGGGATGCGGGTGAAAATCCTGGATGCCTGGTGTTGGGGCATCCCCATCGTGTCCACGACGATCGGCGCTGAAGGCATTGCGGTACGTCCAGGCGAGAACATCCTGATCGCCGACGATGCCGAAGCGTTTGCGGCGGCGATTATACGCCTGCTG
>JANXAX010000365.1 GCA_025062175.1 Anaerolineae bacterium
CCCCTATGGTGCCATCGCCCTATGGACATTGGTGGACAAGCTAGCCGCTGGTCTGCAACAGCTGTTAGCTGGAGTCAGAAAATTTTCCGTTTTGGAGATCTCTCGCCAGGATCTCTTCTCGGCCAACCGAGAGACCGAGCGAGAGACCGGTATCCCCTTTATGACCGATGTTCAGGATGATGTCGCTCGAGCCATTTTAGAAACGTGATCGTTTGCATTCGTCAGGGTTTGCGTTTCATCGCACCCAGTATGCTGGGTCCAGACTAGGGATGGATTGTTGGGCTTTAGAGCAATGCGGAATGGGATGACATATGGACGATTGGGCTGGGAGCTTGTGGCGTGGCACGCTCTATGAACCACGTTCCGAACGTGCGGCGTGTGGGATCGGATTCGTCGTCAATGTTAAAGGGGAGAAATCGAACGCGGTGGTGCGCCAGGCACTCACTGTATTGCGGAATCTGGCCCATCGCGGTGCCACCGGCGCTGATCCCAACACGGGTGACGGCGCGGGCATTATGCTGCAGATTCCCCATACTTTTTTCAAGAAGGCATGTTGGGAGATCGGGATTGACTTGCCTCCACCCGGTCAATATGGCGTGGGGATGCTCTTTCTATCCCCCACGGATAAGGCGCGCAGTGAGCGCATTTGCGAGCAATGCCTGGAACAAATCGTACAAGAGGAAGGCCAACGGGTGCTTGGATGGCGCACAGTGCCTACCGACGCCACTTGTCTGGGCGAAACGGCGCGCGCTTCTAAGCCGTTTGTGCGGCAGATTTTCATCGGCCGTGATCCTCGCATTGAGGACGACTCCGCTTTTGAACGCAAGCTCTATGTCATTCGTCGCCGTATCGAAAACGAAATTCGCATGCGGCGCATGCGTGATCTGGTCAGCCGACCGGGACAGCTGCCGTTCGGCTCGTTTTTCTACGTCAGCAGTATGTCACACCGCACAATTGTCTATAAGGGAATGCTCACAGCCACCCAGCTGGAGCTATTCTACCCCGACCTTTCTCATCCCGCAGTCGAGTCAGCCCTAGCTTTGGTGCATTCGCGTTTCAGCACCAACACGTTCCCCAGCTGGGATCGCGCACATCCCTACCGTATGATCATTCACAACGGCGAGATCAACACCCTTCGTGGCAATGTGAACTGGTTTCACGCGGGACAGGCAATGTTTCAGTCTTCCCTCTTTGGCGAAGACCTGCAAAAGGTTTTGCCGGTTATCAACCCCGAAGGCAGCGATTCGGCCATTTTGGACAATGTGCTCGAGTTCCTAGTGCTGAGCGGGCGCTCGTTGCCGCATGCGGTGATGATGTTGATACCAGAGCCATGGTCACGCCACGAAAACATGAGCGATGAGAAGCGCGCCTTCTATGAGTTTCACAGTGCGCTAATGGAGCCTTGGGACGGACCAGCGGCCGTCGGTTTCACGGATGGCATCCGAATTGGTGCGGTGCTCGACCGCAATGGTCTGCGTCCGGCGCGTTACTACGTCACGGAAGACGACCTGGTGATCATGGCCTCTGAGGTAGGCGTGCTCGATATTCCACCCGAACGAGTGCGCTACAAGGGACGCCTTGAACCAGGACGGATGTTGCTGATCGACACAGAACAGCAACGCATTATCAGTGACGAAGAGATCAAATACCAGATCGCCACAGCACAGCCTTATCGTCAGTGGCTCAATCAACACCTGGTCGAGCTGGAACGCTTACCGACAGAGTGCGAGGCTGCACCGCCCTTGCCAGATCATGCCACTGTAGTGCGTTTGCAGCGCGCATTTGGCTATACACACGAAGACCTGCGCTTGCTGATCGAGCCAATGGCGCGAGAGGGTGTCGAACCCGTGGGCTCGATGGGCAACGATGCCCCTTTGGCCGTGCTCTCAGACCGCCCCCAACTGCTCTACAATTATTTCAAGCAGCTCTTCGCTCAGGTGACCAATCCACCTATTGATGCGATTCGGGAGGAGCTGGTCACCTCTACCGAGCTGATGATCGGGAGCGAGGGCAACTTGCTCGAGCCTGGCCCAGAGAGCTGTCGTCAGATCAAACTTTCTTCGCCTATTCTGACCAACAGCGAGCTAGCCCGCCTGCGCCATGTCTGTTGGCCGGGTTTTAAGTCGCGCACCTTGCCTATCCTGTTTAATCCAGAGGGTGGCGGGGCGGCGCTCGAAGAGGCCATGGAAGCGCTCTGTCGACAAGCCGATCAGGCGCTTGAAGAAGGGGTCAACATCTTTATCCTCTCGGACCGCGGCATCGGGCCGGACAAAGCGGCCATCCCGGCTCTGCTGGCCGTTTCGGGATTGCACCACCACTTGATCCGCCACGGCACTCGGACGCGTGTCAGCTTGGTGCTCGAGTCCGGCGAGCCGCGCGAGGTGCACCATTTTGCCACCCTGATCGGATATGGTGCCTCGGCCATCAATCCCTACTTACTCTATGACACGGTGGCTGACATGATCCGAGAGGGCTGGCTCACCGGCATCGATTATGAGCAGGCAGAGAAAAATGTGGTCAAAGCGCTGGTCAAGGGCGTGGTCAAGGTGGCTTCCAAGATGGGCATCTCCACGCTACAGAGTTACTTCGGCGCTCAGATCTTCGAAGCCGTGGGGCTGCACCAGAGCGTCATCGACCGCTATTTCACCTGGACGCCTTCGCGTATCGGGGGAATCGGTATCGATGTGATTGCTCAGGAGGCAGTATTACGCCATCACCAAGCTTTTGGAGGATATCCGGACGGCAACATCACGCTGGACGTAGGAGGTGATTACCAGTGGCGTTATGACGGTGAGCATCACCTCTGGAACCCAGAGACGATCTATAAGCTTCAGTTGGCATGTCGCACTGGGGATTATGCCATCTACAAGGAGTATGCACAGCTGATCAATGATCAGACACAGCGTCTGGCGACGTTGCGCGGTCTGCTTGACTTCAAGTTTGCTGACGAGCCGGTGCC